>CAZAFS010000022.1:0-21287 GCA_964484165.1 uncultured Opitutaceae bacterium
CCGAAGGCTCGTACGGCCGCGAGGCCGGATGACGCGCAAGCGTCACCAATCCCCGTGGGGACGCCACACCAACGGCGTTGGTGTGGCGCTGCGCAGCAGTTCGAACCCCGGAGGGGTTTGACGACGGGCGCGGGAGCGCCCGGAGATGGGCGAGCCGAAGGCTCGTACGGCCGCGAGGCCGGATGACGCGCAAGCGTCACCAATCCCCGCTTGTCGCGTCGCAGCGAAAGCGAAGACGGATGGGGACGCCACCCGCCTACGTCCCGGCGGGCCGGGACTTCCGCCTGCGCTGAAGCTACGGCGCGACAAGACGGCGAGGTGCCGCGCCGGAGCCTTGGCGGAGGCGGGCAGCCTTCGCCTTCGGAACCCGAAGGCTACGGCTTGGCAAGCCAGCCGCCCATGGAGATGAGAACCCCGGCTCGTCCGCCGAAGCCTGAGCGGAGGCGGAAGGGGTTGGTGGAGCGCAGCGGAATGGGCCGCGCGCAGCGCGACCGCGATTGGCCGGAGGCGGGCAACCTTCGCCTTCGGAACCTGAAGCAGTGGCTCGGAAATTCTTTCTGAAACTGCCCTTACTTCGTCGCCTTCGGCTCCGGCGCGACTTCGTGGCGTTGGCCGATCCGCTCCGGGATCCCGGTGGTCAGCCGGGTGTAATCAGTTTGGCGCGGGTGGATGATCACCACGCCCTTGTCCGTGATCACATATTCGCGGACGTCTTTGCTGTGATTGCCGCCGCGCATTTTGATGACGACCATCACCTTCCGCAGCTGGCCATCGATCTCCACATAACGCATCCGGATAATGTCGTCGGTCAGGAACGAAATCGCGTAATGACTGAACGGCAGTCCGGTAAAAGTATCCTCCACTTCGACCGTGCTGAGGATCGTGACTCCGGCTCTCGTCAACGCCCCGATCATCCGGTAGAGTGACTCACGGAAGTCGGCGCGGAAACCGGGGGCCAGCGCCATTTCAAAGCCGACCAGCGAATCGATCACCAGCCGTTTGGCGCCGATCCTTTCGATGGCATCGAGGATCTCCTGCATGGTTTCATCCACCGAAAGGTCGAGCGGACGAAGGTAAAGGATTTCGAGTTTTCCCGTTTGTTGCGGCTTCCGAAGATGCAAGCCCAAACCCTCGGCGCGATTCGTGTATCCCTCCGGGTGTTCTTCGAAGATCACCATGATTCCCGGCTCCCCCTGGCGCAGGCCCGCGGCGATGAATTGCGTGGCCAAAGCCGATTTGCCCGTCCCCGACGGCCCGGCCACGAGGAGACTGTCACCTTCGAGAATGCCGCCGCCCATCATCTCGTCCAAATCGGGAATGCCGATGGAAAGATACCGCCGCCGCGCCGATCTCGATTTGCTGCTGGTCAATCCCAGCGTGCGCGAGAAGGCCTGCATCCCGTCAGCGCTGAGGCGGATGGTGTGCAATCCCGGCACCGAGGCCTGCCCGCGCAGCTTCATGATCTGCAATTTCCGCACCACCGAGTTTCGCTCCACCACCTGCCAGAGCCAGATGAGGCCATCGGCGGCGGTGAACAGCGGATTGTCGCGCATCTCTTCCGCGGCATATTCGCCGATCAGAAACGTCGTGGCTTCCCAACTGGTGAGAAACTGCGAAAGACGCTGGATGAACGATTGCAGCTCCAACTCGCCCGCGCTGCCGCTCGCTTTGCGCACCAGGGTGCGGAAGGAGTCCACGACCACGATGCCCGGGCTGGCCGCCGTGACTTGTTTGACAATCTCCTCGAAGACCGCGTTCAGATTCTGCTCCAGCAGCACATCGCTTAGGTTGATGAAGCGGATGGCCGTGCCCAACCTGGATTCGTCGAAGAAAGAATACTGTTGCTGGTAGCGCAGCATTTTCACGGCGGGTTCGCCGAGGACGGTGAAATAGAGCGCGGGTTTCTTCAACGTGGCATTGGCGAAAACGATCTGGTGCGCCAGCGTGGTTTTGCCGCAACCCGGCGTCCCCGCGATGATGTTAAAGGAATATTCCGGGATGCCGCCGCCCAGGATATCGTCGAGGCCGCGCGCGCCGGACGGCAACTTCCGGATCGTGACCCTGGCCGGTGGACTCACAGCTTTCCCGCGCCGTTTGCGTTTACCCGTCGTGGTGGGCGTGTTCATTTTTCTTTCCCTTCTATAAGTCCAAATCGCTGACGGACAGTTTCGGCCAGACATTGCGCACGAGGCGCAGCGTGAGATCTTCGCCGATGAAGGCGGCCAGCAATCCGAGCAGTTGGGACAGCAGCACCACCCGGCCCTCGAAATACTCGTCCGGATCGAGTCGCGCATGAAGTTCCTTCAACCCTTCCAACCCCCCATCCGCGTTCACCCGCACCGCGCGCAGCCAGGGAACTTCCGCGCCGGCCAGCGCGAGCGCGCGCAAAAGGAGCGCCCGAAATCCGGCGCTGCCCATCAGCGTCGCCAGAGAGGGACGCAGCTTTTCGGGAATGGAGAATTCAGCGGAGGTTTTTGTCCCGGAAGGATTTCGTCCACTCGTCTCAAGCGTCATGAGGCGCTTGGCCAAGCGTCGCATTTGTGGCTTGGCGAAACTCCGCATGGGAGGAGTGGCTCGGCTTGTGGGGAACAGCGCGTTCATGAATCCGGAGCGGTCGCCTGGACGAAGTCGGCCGCCCGCCCGGGGTGGCGGACGGCAGGCCCTTGGCTGCCGTGCTTGTCGACGAGCAGGACGATGGGATTTCCAATCGTCATGGTCTTGCTTTCGTGTGCTGCAGTTCCATTGCGTCGTGATGCGGAGGTGCCATTTTACATCCCTGGATTCTCGACGGACCGATGATAGGTCGGTTCGGGTGTGATAACCATTAGGTCTCCACCCCATGGGATCGAAACCCGACGCAATCGGCAGAGACCGGCGTTGCTGCAGGTCTCTGACTTTAGGGCGTGTCTTCAAACTCCGGTTTCAGGAGTTTGTCATGCTGAGCGCAGCGACCTGTCCTGCGAAGCCTTGGCGAAGCAGGAAGCATCCAGCGGACCTCCGCTGCGGGCTTCGGCCACATCCAACTGGATTCTTCACTTCGTTCAGAATGACAATCCCAGTTTGAAGACACGCCGTAAGCGAAGGAGCGGGGATTTTATCGGGGGGGGAACAGACGTCTGCCGCCAGGTCGCGCGCCGAGACGGGCAGTCCATAACACCAAACCCGCCGTGACGGGTGGGCCGCATCCGCCGGTCGAAGCGGGGGATGGGCGAACCGCACACGCCGCTGGGTCCCATAGGGTAAAACCCCATAGGACGCACGCCGACTTTCTCCTACCTTTCCACTGCGGCGACGTTCGTCAGGCCCCCCAAAAGCACTCAACATGAAATCAAGCACTTACGACAAAGCAGCCGGCACCGGAAAAAACATCGCAGGCCGCGCCAAGGAAGCCGCCGGCAAGGTGCTGGGAAACCCGCGACTGCAAGCCAAGGGCCAGGCGGACCAAGTCGAAGGGCGGATGCAGAAGAAGATCGGAGAAATCAAGAAAGTGTTCGGGAAATAAACCCGAAGGAGCCCGCCGCCACGCTCCAGCCCGTGGGGTCCCAAAACCCAAACGCAGACGGTGTCCGTCTGAGGCAGCGCGAGCGGTCTTCCTGCCCGATGCGCCGTCGCCTTCCTCTCCTTGCCGCCGGTCTCGTCGCCGTTCTTGTCGCGGTGATGGCGGCGCTGCCGTGGTGGCTGGAACCGGTGCTTCATCGGGTGGGGCGCGCATGGGGCGCGAACTTCGGCGCTTACGAACGGATCGGCTACACGCGCTTTGCGGTGCGCGATGTCGAGGTGCGCCGGCCGGGCGTGCGGGTGACGGTGTCGCGCGTCGAGGTGGATACGCCGCTCGTCTGGCTCTGGCGGCGCTGGACCGGGCGGCCGAACGAGATTCTCGCGGAACGCTGGACGGTGGAGGTGGAGCGCCGAACCGGCAGCGCCGTCGCGCCGCCGGCGGCGGCGACGGGGGGCTGGATTCCGCTGCGCGCCACGTTGATCCGCGTCGCCACCGGGCTCGATCGCTGGCTGCCGCGGGCCCGGGCCGGGGCCGGGGCGGTGCGCTGGCCGGGCGGCGGGCTCACGCTGGCGTCGGCGACGTGGGCGGGGCGCACGCTGGCCGTGGAGAATCTGGCGTTTGGACCGCTGAAGACGAGGGCGGCACTCGCGTTTCCCGCCGGCGCGGATGAGCTGCGGCTCACGGCGCGTCTGATCGACGGGAACGGCACGGCGGATCTGGCGAGCCGCGGCGCCGACGTCACCGGCGAGGTCACAGGATGGGAGCAGCGTGCCGCGCTGAGCGCCCGGTTTGGCGGGCACGGCTGGCTGCCGGCAGCGGCAACCTTGCAGGCCGACGCGTGGCAGGTGCCGGGCGCACGGTTGAAGCTCGGCGAACTCTACGCGACCGTGCGCGGCCACGGCAAAATCGAGTGGCGCGACGGACGTTTCGACGCCGAGGCGGTGGTGGTCGGTGAGCCGGTGGCCGGAAAATCGGCGCCGCCGCTGGAAGCGACGTTGCGCGGGCACGGCGATGCGCGGACGTCGACGATCGAGGCGTTGTACGCCACGCTGCCGGGAATCACCGTGCAGTTGAGCGAGCCGGTCACGGTCGATCGCCACGGAAGATTTCAGCAAAGCGCGGCGCGTTTCACGCTGCACGTGGAGCTCGCGAAGCTACCGTGGTTCACCGCCCGGGGAACGGTGAGCGGCGAGGCTGGGCTCGGGGCGGGGGTCGCGCAGTCGCCCGTGATCGATTTCAGCCTCGAAGCGCGGGACGTGGCGGTGGGGGACGTGACGCTGAGTGCCGCAAGTGCGAAGGGCCGCTTCGACTGGCCGCGGGTGGAGATCACGGCCGGCACGATCACCATGGCCGAAGGGGAAAAGATCGCGTGGCGCGGCGGCTGGGATTTTCGGGCGAAGGAAATCTTTGGCGCCACGGTCGCCGGGCAGATCCGCCGCGCCACCCTCGCGCGCTGGCTGCCGGCGCAGCCGGACTTCGACACGATTGCGATCCAAGCGCAGGCCAGCGGGCCGCTCGCGAGTTTGACGCACGCGGGCAGCGCGCGGGCCGAAGTCGTGAAGTGGCGCGGGCTGAATCCGCTCGCGCTGGCGATCACGTGGCGCGGGCGCGGGGACATCCTCGAGGATTTCACCGCCGAGGCGACGGCGGGGACGACCAGGATTACCGCGGCCGGCGCGGCGACCCGCGCGGCGGTGCGCCTGAGCGGGTTGACGTGGGCGAGGGGTGCCACGACGTACTTGAAGTTGACGGCGCCGGCGACCCTCCAGTGGAGTCCCGCGTGGCAGATTGACGGGCTGCAACTGGCGGGAGGCGGCGAAGTGCGCGCGGCGGCCACGTGGGGCGAGAGCGGTCGCGTCGAGCTGGCGATGCACCAGGTTTTGTCGGCGTGGTTTGAGGACCTGGCGCCGCTGCCGGGCCCGGCGTGGCGGGTGAATTCGCTCGCGATCGCGGGGGCGTGGGACCGCGGGCCGATGACGTTTTCCGTGACCGGGGACGGGGCGATCGATCTCGGCGGCGGGCGCGCCGCAGCGGTGGCGATGGCCGCGAAGGGCGACAAGGACGGGCTGCGGGTGGAGGCGTTGCGTGCGACCGAGGGAACAACGACGGTCTTCACGGCGACGGGGCGCGCCCCCATCGCCTTCTATCCGGGTGCCGTTCCGCTGATGCGGATCGAACCGGATGGCGCGCTTCTCATCGAGGCGGGCACGGGATTGAACACGGCGTTTTGGGAGAAGCTGGCGGAGCTGACCGGGATGGAGTTCATTGAACCGCAGGCGACGGCGCACGTGACGGGCACCTGGGCGCGGCCATTGGGTGAGATTCACGTGAAAGCGGCGCGGGTCGCGATGGACCCGCGGCGATTCAAGCGGCCGCTGCCGGCGATGGAGTCGCTCGACGTCGCGCTGACGGGCGATCGCGGCGGGGTGAAACTCGACACGCTTACCGTGAGCGTCGAGGGCCAGGCGGTCCGGGCGCAGGGCCGGCTGCCGGTGGCGGAGGGCGGCTGGGACAAGTTGCGGCGAGACCCGCTGGCGTTCGTGCGGCGCGGCGCCGAGCTGCATCTCGAGGTGCCGGATGCGGACCTGGCGGCCTTCGCGCGTCTCCTGCCGCCCTATCTCGCGCCCAAGGGACGGTTGCAGGTCGATCTGAAGTACAAGGACGGCGGCGCGATGGAGGGGTTCCTGCGTTTGCGCGACGCGGCTTCGCGGCCGCTCGGTCCGCTCGGCGTGCTGCAGGAGATCAACGCCGACGTGCAGGTAGCGGGGCGTCAGGTCGAGTTGCGCAGCGTGACGGCGAAGGCGGGGGGCCATCCGGTCACGCTGAGCGGGACGATTCAATTCCCGGCCGACGCCGCCCCGCGCTATGAGGTCGCGCTGCACGGGGAAAATCTGCCGTTCGTCCGCCAGACGGGGCTGCTCGTGCGCGGCGACCTGGACTTGAAACTGCACACGCCGGCCGCCGGGCCGACCGCGCTCAGCGGCACGGTGCGGCTGCGCGACAGCCTGTTTTTGTCCGACGTGCGCGCCTTTCTGCCGGGCGGCCTGAAAGGCGGCCCGCGGCAGCCGCCTTATTTCGCGGTGGGGACGCCGCCGTTCGACGCGTGGACGCTCGGGGTGGACGTGAGCGGCGGGCGGTTTTTGCGGCTGCGCACGCCGGTGTTCACCGGCGTGGCGTCGGCGCGGTTTCGTCTCGGCGGCACGCTGGGCGAGCCACGCGCGGTGGGCGAAGTGGTGATCGACGAGGGACAGGTGCTGATGCCGTTCGCGAGTTTTTCGGTGAAACAAGGCACGGTGCGGATCACGGAGGAAAATCCCCACGAACTGGCGCTGTTCCTGCGCGGGACGGTCCGCCGATATAATTACGAGCTGACCCTCGAGATCACCGGGACGGCGGACGCGCCGAGCATCGTGTTTACCTCGAGTCCGGCGCTCGATTCGGAACAGCTGCTGCTGATGGTCATGACCGGCGCCGCGCCGAACAACGAAATCACCTATTCCAACACGCAACGGTTTGCGCGCCTCGGCGCCTACCTCGGCCAGAATCTGCTTGGCACCTTCGGGGGCAGCGTGGCCGACGCCGACCGCCTCAGCATCGTCCCGGGCGAAATAATTTCCCGGCAGGGGCGGGAGACCTACGACGTCGAATACAAACTGGGCGACCGCTGGAAGTGGGTGGGGGAATACGACGAGTTCGACGACTATAACATCGGGCTGAAGTGGCGGCTCTACCCGGGCAAACGCCCAACGGAGGCGCCGCGCGATGCCCCCCAATAGGCGAAGCATGCCGCGAATCGTTTTCCCTTGCGTGCTCGCTCTCGCGGCGGCGATGGCGGTGCGCGGCGCGGCCGCGGCGTCATCGCCGGCGCCCCCAGCGGCGACGCTCAGAGTTTCCGGCGTCGGGCTGCTGCGCGACCGCGAGCTTCGTCTCTCGCTCCTCCTGCTCCTGGGCGCGCAGCGCGGCGCGACCTTCGATGCCAATGCCATCGAGGACGCCGCGGTGATGCTCGTCTCCGCCCTCGGGGAGGAAGGTTATCAAAAACCCGTGGTGGAGATCGAAGCGACCCTCGCCGATGGAGCGGTGAAGCGGCTGGTCTTCGATGCGAGCCTGGAGACCGTGCTCCCGCGACCGCTGGAGGCGCGCACGCTGGAATTCCGGGTAAAACCGGGCGCGCGCTGGCACATCGACGCAGTGGAGATCACCGGCCTCCACGCGCTGCCGGTGAAAACCGCGCGGGCCTTTTTCCGCGCGGAATCGATGCTGTTTATCCTGGCGAAGACAAATGCCTACTCGCCGGCGCACGTCGAGCGCTCCGCCAGTGCGCTGCTCGGCGAACTGCGGCTGCGCGGTTACGCCGACGCAGTGGTGCGCGCGGACGCGGTGAAGATCGACGAGGCGAGTGGCGCGGTGGCGTTGCGCGTCGAGGTAACCGAGGGCGCGCGCTCGCAGGTGGCGGCGGTGCGCTTCGAGGGTGGGGAAGCTGAGGCCGTGACCCTGCCGGCCGCGAAGGAGTGGATTGGCCGCGCGTGGTCGCTGGAGTTGCAGGAGAACCTGAAGGAGGCGATCCGGCTGGCTTACTACCAGAGGGGATTCCCCGATATCGTCGTGCGCATCGCCACCGAGCCGGGGGCGGTGCAGGAAGGACGGCGGCCGGTGACGATCATTGCGAAGATCCAGCCGGGAGCGCAGGTGAAAGTCGGGCGGGTGCGTTTCGTGGGCAACGCCATCACGCGCGAGCCGCTCCTGCGGCGCAGCGCCCGGGTGCGGCCCGGCGATCCGCTCAATCCCCTGGCGCTCGCGAGTGCGCGCTACCGGATCTCCCGGCTGGGGGTGTTCGACACGGTGGATCTCCGCTGCGAGCCGGCGGACGGGGCGGTGCGCGATCCGGTGTTCACGCTCAAGGAAAGCCCGCGCTACGAGGCGAACCTGCTGTTCGGCTACGGCAGCTACGAGCAGGTGCGCGGCGGCGTCGAGTTTCGCCACGCGAATCTCTTTGGCTTGGCGCATCAGAGTCTGCTCCGACTCGTGAAATCGATGAAAAGCACCAGCGGAGACTACACGTATTCGGTGCCGGAGCTCTTTGGCGAATCGGTCGACGGCGCGGCGCGACTTTTCGCGCTGCAGCGGCAGGAGATCGCGTTTCGGCGGCAGGAGCTGGGCGCGAGTTTCACGCTGCAGCGGCCGATCCCGTGGCTCCGCGCGGTGGGGACGGCGGGCTACACGTTTCAGGCGCTGCGCAACAAGGACAACGAGCTGGCGACCCAGGCGACCGACAAAGAGCAGCTGAACGTCGCCAGCTTGATTTTCGCGCTCACCGGCGATCACCGCGACAATCCGTTGCGTCCGCGCCGCGGCTACCGCTGGTTTACGCAGGTCGAGGTGGCCGCCCGCAGCCTGGGCGGGGAGGCGCAGTATCAACGGCTCGAACTGGGCATGGCCTACCACACGCCGTGGGGCCAGGGCCGCTGGATTCACGTCGGGATGACGCACGGCGTGATCACGACGCTGGGCACCACCGACGCGACGCTGCCGGTGAACAAACGATTCTACCCCGGCGGCGACAACAGCATCCGCGGTTACCAGAACGGCGAGGCCGCGCCGCGCGGGGTTGACGGGCTGTTTGTCGGCGCGAAGAGTTACATGCTGCTCAACTTTGAGCTTGAGCAGGCGCTGACGCCGAACTGGTCGGTGGTGGCGCTGGTGGACGCGCTCGGCGAGGCGGCGCAGTTAAGAGACTATCCATTTGCCGAGCGGCTCTACACCGCCGGCCTGGGCGTGCGCTATCAGACGTTGATCGGCCCAATTCGCCTGGAATACGGCCGCAACCTGAATCCGCGGGCCGGCGATCCGCTGGGGACGTGGCAGATCTCGATCGGTTATCCGTTCTAGGTTTTCAGAGTCGGTGGGCCGCGGCCTGCGCGCCCGGCCCGGTTTGACTTCGGGACCGGGCGAATGAACCTTCCGGCCAACCGCCGGTCACCATCCGCTCCGACTCAATCCACCGCCATGAGCACGAAAATCAAAGCCTACGCCGCGTCCGCCCAAGGCAAACCGCTGCAGCCGTTCGAATTCGACCCCGGCCCGCTCGGGGACGAGCAGGTCGAGATCAAGGTCAACTATTGCGGCATCTGCCATTCCGATCTCTCGATGCTGGACAACGAGTGGGGTTTTTCCGCCTACCCGTTTGTGGCCGGCCATGAGGTGGCCGGCACGATTGTCGCCGCGGGCCCCCACGTGAAGCGCGTGAAGGTCGGCGACCGCGTGGGCCTGGGCTGGTATGCCCGCAGCTGCATGGCCTGCCCGCAGTGCCTCGCCGGCGATCACAACCTCTGCCCCACGGTCCAGGGGACGATGATCGGCCGCCATGGCGGCTTTGCCGATCGCGTCCGCTGCGACTGGCTGTGGGCCACGCCGCTGCCGGACGCCATCGATCCGGCCAAGGCCGGCCCGCTCTTCTGCGGCGGCATCACGGTGTTCAACCCCATCGTCCAGTGCGGTGTCCAGCCCACGCAGCGCGTGGGCGTCATCGGCATCGGCGGTCTCGGCCACCTGGCGCTCCAGTTCCTGCGCCAGTGGGGCTGCGAGGTGACCGCGTTCACCTCGAGCGACAGCAAGCACGACGAGGCCCTGAAGTTCGGCGCGCAGCACGTGGTGAACTCGCGCGACTCGGCCCAACTCCAGAAGCTCGCCGGCTCGCTCGATTTCATCCTCGTCACCGCCAACGCCACGCTGGATTGGGCGGCGATCATCCAGGCGCTCGCGCCCCGCGGCCGGCTGCACGTGGTCGGCGCGGTGCTGGAGCCCATCCCGGTGGCGGCCTTCGCGCTGCTCACCGGCCAGAAGGCGGTCTCCGGCTCACCCCTCGGGAGCCCGGCCACGACCACGAAGATGCTCGAATTCTGCGCGCGCCACGGCATCGCCCCGACGACCGAGCTGTTTCCGATGTCGCGGGTGAACGAGGCCCTCGACCGGCTGCGCGCCGGCCGGGCGCGGTACCGCATCGTGCTGGAAAACGACTTCCGCTGAGCCGGGTGCCATCGCTCCGGGGACCGGCGCGCCCATCCCCATCGGTCGCGCCGCCGCGGAGGCGGTGGGCGCCATTTCGGGCGCTCGCGAGCCATGCAGACGCCGGCCGAAACATGCCCGCCGGCGAAGAACCACCGCCGCCACCCGCGCGAAAAGCCGGTGGGCCCCAAGGCGGCACCCGCCCGGGCTGGGCTTTCGCATTGGCGCCGACCAGTCGGCCGCCTATAAGCGGGACATGACCCGCCTATCCTGCGTCCCGCTTCTAGCCGTTTTGAGTCTGCTCCCACCGATCCACGCGTCGGAGCCCACCCGATGGAGCGCCTTTGGCGAAGCCGCCATGCTCGGCGCGCCCGACCAAATCAGGCAAGGGACCGAACTGGAGAAAGCCCGTTACCTCACCAGTTGTTTTGCCCAGGAGTTGGCTTCCCGGGGCGTGGAACCGAATACGTCATTTGGCGGACGCTTCTCGGCTCTGTTCAGCTATGGGGTGAAGAGGGCCGGCCGCGGCGCCTGCATGGATATTGAGGACTCGATGATCGAAGTGCTGCGCGGGGCGGGATTTCGTCACACGGCTCCGCTCGGCGTTGTCGGATTCAAAGGCGGACTCGCGGATTACGACGTCACCGATGTCAACCGCACCCATGTCGGACTGGGGGTGGTCTGCGACGGTCAGATCTTCGTCTTTGATCCCTGGCAATACGGGCTGGCGCACAAGACGTTTGCCGGCATGGGCCAGTCCGACCCGTGGAACGGCATGACCCTCGACACGTGGGTGGCGACGATGCGCACCCAGGGCTATGCCGTTTTCAAAACGGATACAGAACCGCAGGAGGTGTTGGATGCCACGCAGCGCACCGCCTGGCTTGACGCCGACAAGCGGCGCAAAGAGCAAGACCTGCGAATGGCGCTGGCGCAGCAGGGAAAAAAGCCGGCCCAGGAACCGATGCAGCCAATGCCGCCGAAGTTCGACCACCCCGGCTTCTCGCCGGAATTGTTCATCAAGATTCCCGAAGACCTGGCGGAGACCAACCCGCCCTTGATCAAGGTGACTGATCTGGGGGAGATGGAGAAACAAATCTCAGGCATCCCCCAAGGGAAGGGGCCCGAGGTTTTCAGCGGCACGACGACCCCGCTTTACGAGCTTGGGGAACAGTATTTCCGTGTCAGCCCCTACCGCATCACCCGCGATCCGGTCTCCAACACGTGGAAGTCCGACGGTCCCGGGAACGACACGCGCATGGTTTCGTGCGACATTTCAATCTTCGTCGCGGATGGTCCGGAAAACGCGAAAAAGGCCAGTTGGGAACTGGCCAACCACCTGGGGTTGCGAGGACTGGACGAGGGCGGGACTGCCTACACCAATGACGGGGAAATGATAAATTTCGTCAGAACCGTCGGCGCCTACGTTTACGTCCTTTCCGCTGATGATGTGAAAAACAACCCCAAGGCCCATGGCATCGCCACCGAATTAAGGCGGGTCCTTGAGCGGCGGTTGAAACAGCGGGGCCTCTAGACCCGCTGCGGTGCGCGCAGCCGGGATGGCAGCACCACCGCGCCTCGCCCTCAGGGGGCGAAGAAACGGTGCGGGCGCTCAGCCCGCCGGCAGGTCGTCGTTGTCCGCGCCGTTGGTCTCCAGTAATTGATCGAGCGCCAGCTCCTGGTCCGCCAGCCCCTGCTGGCGCTCGCGGATCAGGCTGCCGTAGGTGGGGGGCGGGGCCGGATTGCGGTAGAACACGCCGGTGTAGAGCGTCTCGCCGTAGGCCTGCGCCAGCTCCATGGCGCGGAGACGGTTGGCGGGATCGTGCCCCTCGTCCTCGAGCTTGCGCATCCGTTTCTTCTGGGTCTTCAGCTGCGTCTCGGGGTCGCCGAAGGTGATGCACGGCGACTGCACGTTCACGAAGGCGAAGCCGGGGAAGCGGATGGCCTCCTCGATCATTTTCGCCAGACCCTCCATGTCGGCCGGCACGCCCTGGGCCACGAAGCTGGCGCCGTACGCCAGCACGTAGAGCAGCGGATTCACCGGGTCCTCCATGCTGCCGTAGACCGACGAGGCGGTCTTCCGGCCGCGCGCGGAGGTGGGGGACAACTGGCCCTTGGTCAGCCCGTAGATCTGGTTGTCCATGACGATGTAGGTCAGGTCGGGATTGCGGCGGATGGCGTGCGGCACGTGTCCGCCGCCGATCGAAAAACCGTCGCCGTCACCGCCGGCCACCAGCACCAGCAGATCGGGGTTGGCCATTTTGATGCCCTGCGCGATGGGCAGCGCGCGGCCGTGCACGGTGTTGAAACCGTAGGCCGTGGTGTAGCCGGGAATGCGGCTCGAGCAGCCGATGCCGGAGATGAACGCGATCTCATGCGGCGGGCGGCCGATGGCGGCGAGGGCGCGGTAGATCGCGGTCACCACGCCGTAGTCGCCGCAGCCCGGGCACCAGATCGGCTTCAGGTTGCTCCGAAAATCCTTCGTCGTGAAGACCTCCGGGCTCAGGGGACATTCGGTGCTCATGGCAGGGGTTCGAAAGAGGCGGGGGGGGTGCCGGGCGTGGCGCGGGCGCGGCGTCAGGGCTGCGCCAGGCGCCGGACCTCGGCCAGCACCTCGGCCGGCGTGATGGGGTTGGAGCCGCTTTTGGCCAGGGACCGGAATTCCGGCGGGACCGGCACCCACATGCGGATGAGGCGGTAAAGCTGGCCCTGGTGCGATTGCTCGATGACGAGGCACCGGCGCAGCGAGGCGAAAAACTCCTGGTAGATTTCCTCGGCCACGGGGTACAGCAGCTTCGGGATCAGCAGCTTGACCTTGAGACCCCCGGCCCGCGCGAGCTGCAGCGCTTCCAGCGCGACGCCGGCGACGCTGCCCCAGCTGATGAGGCCGACGGTGGCGTCCGCGTCGCCCTCGACCACGAAGAGGTCGCGGCGGCGCTTCAGCGGATCCATTTTTTTCAGCCGCTTGTCGTTCATCCGCGCGTGCATCTCACCGCTGGCCGTGGGCGCGCCCCGCTCGTCGTGCTCGATGCCCGCGGCGAGGTAGTTGCCGCCCTTCATCCCGGGATGGCTGAGCGGGCTGATGCCGGAGTCGGTGAAGCGGAAGCGGACGTAGTTCCCCAGTTCCGTCGCGGTCGGCGGGAGGCGTTCGACCAGCTTGAGGCCGGAGGTGTCGATCGGCGCCACGATCTCCTTGCGCTGGGCGATCTCCTGGTCCGACAGCAGAATGACGGGCGTCTGGTAATACTCCGCGATGTTGAACGCCTCGACGGTGAGGCCGAAGATGTCGGCGACGCTGATCGGCGCGAGCACGGGTCGGACCGTGTCGCCGTGGGCGGAGAACACCGCCGCGAACAGGTCCGCCTGCTCCGGCTTGGTCGGCATGCCGGTCGACGGCCCGCCGCGCTGGACGTCGACGCAGACCAGCGGCAGCTCGACGACGCTGGCCAGGCCCAGCACCTCGGTCTTGAGCGAAAGGCCGGGGCCGGAGGTGGCGGTCATGGCCTTGACCCCGGCGAATGACGCGCCCACCGCCGCGGCCACGCCGGCGATCTCGTCCTCCGCCTGCAGCAGCGAGCCGCCGCGCTTCCAGATCTCGCGGCCGAGGTACTGCATGATTTCCGAGGCGGGCGTGATGGGATAGCCGCCGAAGAACTTGCAGCCGGCGAAGATGGCGGCCGCGCCGCACATGTCGTTGCCGTCGGTGAGCAGTTTGCGCCCGTTGCCGGCGGCCGGCGGGCTCAGGCGCCGGTCGAGCGCCAGCGGGTGGGCTGCGGCGTAGTCCAGGCCGGCGGCGAAGGCCCGTTCGTTGCCCTGCAGCACGGCCTCGCCCTTTTTGGCGAATTTCTTGCGGATGCCCGCCGGCAGGCTCGCGCGCGCGAGGTCGAACCATCCGGCCAGCAAGCCCAGCACCACGTTGTTCTTGGCCTGCAGCGTGCCCGCCGCCTTCATCGCCATGGCCTCCATCGGCGCGGCCACCACCGCCGCGGGCACCACGCCCCCGAGGGGAACGAGGGCCGGCTCCACGCCGGTCTGGCTTTCGTAGATCACGACGGTCTCGGGGCCGACGGCCAGTTCGGCGCCGAATTTGAGGAAATCCTCCCAGTTCAGCACGACCGCGACGTCCAGCGTGCCGCCGGGATTGAGCACCGGCCGCGTGGACACCCGCAGGCGGCACGAGGACTCGCCGCCGCGAATCTGGGAGCCGAAGCTCTTGGTCAGGATGGCGAAGTACCCCTCGGCGGCCGCCGCGCCGATGAGCGATTCGCCGGCGGAGACGATGCCGTCACCGCCGGAGCCGGCCATGCCGATGATCAAGTCGTGGACCATGAAGAAAAAGAGGGTGGGGCCGGTCGTGGTGAACTGCGGGGTATCATACCCAAGGTCGCGGATATCGCAAAAAACGTCCGACTCAGACGGTTGGCCGGGGCAAAATCAAGCTCACACCGCGGCGGGAGCCCGGCTACTCGATCCGGAAGGCCCCGGCTTTGGCGGCGTGCTCCTTTTCCAGGCTGCCGCAGACCAGATCGCACAGCTTGAAGATGGTCGGATCGGCGATGGCGTAAAAAACCAGCAGGCCGTCCTTGCGGCGCCGGAGCAGGTGCGCGTCCGTCAGGGTCTGCAGGTGGCGCGAAACGTTGGCCTGCGTGCTGCCGGTCAGCTCGACGAGCGTGTGCACGTTCTTCTCGCCGTCGAACAGGGTCCGCAGCAGGCGCAGGCGCATCGGCTCAGCCAGCACGGCGAACCGGCGCGCCACCAGTTCCAGCGCTTCGTCGGACAGCGGGGTGGATTTCATGTGGAGGCAGGCGAGGGAAGACAGGCTTGACATAAATTCAACTATATGCGTATATGCGCATATAACTAAATAGGAGTCAAGCCGATTCTCGATGAAAACCGAAGCCTACATCCGCATCCTCGCCGGGAGCCTCGTGCTGGTCAGCGTGGCCCTGGCCCGTTTCGTCAGCCCCTGGTGGCTGCTGCTGGCCGTGTTCGTGGGTCTGAACCTGGTCCAGTCGGCCTTCACCGGCTTCTGTCCGGCGGAGATCATCCTCCGCAAGCTGGGCCTTGGCGACGGCGCGTGCGCGGTGCAACCGGAGCGCAAGCCGTGAACCACCCGGCGCTCCGCCTCGCCGCCACCATCCTGGCCGGCGCCGCCGTGGGCGGGCTGGTGGGATACTTCGGCCAGTGCACGTCCGGCGCCTGTCCGCTCACCTCGACCTGGTGGCGCGGCGCGCTTTATGGCGGTTTTCTCGGGCTGCTCCTCGCGCTCAGCGCCCGTCCGTCCTGATCGATACCATGCACTCGCGACTTGCTACCGTCTTTCCGGTTCTCCGCGTCCGGGCCTTTGTAACGTATTACGTTACAAACTTCGTTTGCGCGGGGACGGCCGCCGCGGTGGCGGCCGGATTGTATTTGATGACTCCTGGTGCCGGATACGCCGCCGAGCCGTGGACGCTTGACCGCGCCCTGGAGGTCGCGCTCAAGAACAGCCCCGATGCCCGCATCGCCCGGCAGCGCGTCGCGGGCGCGGAGGCGCTGGGCGAGCAGGCGCGCGCCGCGTGGTATCCCCAGTTGTCGCTGCAGGGACGGTACCTGGAAACCAACAGTCCGATGATGGCGTTTGGCGCGATCCTCAACCAGCGCGCGTTCAACTTCGGCCTCGATTTCAACCATCCGGGCCGGATCGACGACTTCAATGCCACCGGCACGGTGGCTTACAATATCTACAGCGGCGGCCGCGCCTCGGCCGGCCTGGCGGCCGCCAAGGGCGGCGCACTGGCCGCCGAACAGGAGCTGCGCGCTGCGCAGCAGCAGCTCGGCGCCGGGGTGGTGAAGGCGTGGCTCGACATCCGCAAATCCCGCGAAGCCGTCGCCGCCGTCGAGGCTGGCGCGCAGGCGTATGCCGCGGCCGTCCGCGTGGCGCAGGCGCGCTTCGACGCCGGCCAGATGCTCAAGGCCGACCTCCTGAGCCTGGAGGTGCAGCTTGCCGAGACGCAGGAAAACCTGGCCGCCGCCCGCCACGGTGCCGCCCTTGCCGCGCGCGCCTTTCTCTACCTGCTCGGGCTCGACGCCGCCGACGGGACCGTGGAACTCGCGGCTGATGATTCCGCGCTCGCCCGCCTGATCCTGCCCGATACCCGCGATTTCTCCCGGCGGCCCGAGCTGCTCGGGTTGCAGGAGCGCGTCCGCGCGGCCGAGGCCATGGTGCGCGCCGCCCGCGGCGGCCGCCTGCCCACCGTCAACGCCTTCGCCAGCTACCAGTACGACCGCGGCTGGCAGCTCAACCGCGCCGCCGACAGCTGGATGGCCGGCGTGGCGGTTGATCTCAACCTCTTCGACGGCGGCCAGACCTCGGGCAAGGTGCACCAGGCGGCCGCCGAGCTGGAGCAGGTCAAGGAAATGCTCCGCAAGGCCACGCTCGGCATCAGCCTCGAGGTCGAGCAGGCCCGCCTCGCGCACGACGAGGCGGTGGAACGCCTCGCCATCACCGCCCGCGCGGTGGAGCAGGCCGACGAAAGCGCCGCGCTCAGCCGCGCCCGCTTCGACAAGGGCGCGCTGCTGACCGCCGACCTCATCGGGGTCGAGGGCCGCCTGATCGGGGCCCGCATGCACCGCGCGGTCGCCACGGCCGACGAACGCATCGCCCTCGCCGAGCTGCGCCGCGCGCTCGGTCTCACCCCGCTCGTCCAACCCTGAAGTTTCTTTTCCTGTCATGAATCCAGCCCGTCTCTCCCTTCCCCTGCTCGCCGTGCTCCTGCTCGCCGGCTGCGCCGACCGCGGCGCGCCGGAGGCCGCCGCGAACCTGCCGCCGGTCCGCGTCCGCGCGATGACCGTTTCCACCGCGGAGGTTCCCGTCCTCATCGAGGTCACCGGCACGGTGCGTCCCGTGCAGCGGGCGGTGATCGCCGCCAAGGTCATGGGGGTGATTGAGGACCTGCCCGTCGCCCTCGGCCAGCGCGTCAAGGCCGGCGACCTGCTGGTGAAAATCTCCGCCGGCGAAATCTCCGCCCGCGTGCTCCAGGCCCAGGCCCAGCTCAACCAGGCGCGCCGCGATCTCGATCGCGAACGCAGCCTGCTGACCCAAAACGCCAGCACGCCCGACATGGTGAAGAGCCTCGAGGACCGTTACGCCATGACCGAGGCCATGGTGCGCGAAGCCGAGGTCATGCTCGGCTATGCCGCGGTGCGCGCGCCGTTCGGCGGCGTGGTGGCCCGCAAGCTGGCCACCGCCGGCGACCTCGCCGCCCCGGGCATGCCGCTGCTCGAACTCGAGGGCACGGGTGACTTTCAGGTCGAGGCCGGCATTCCCGACTCGCTGATTTCCCGGCTGCCCGCCGGCACCCCGCTGGCGGTGGCGGTGCCCGCCGCCGCCGCTGAATTCACCGGCACGCTGGTGGAGGTTTCCTCGGCCGCCGATCCCCTCACGCGCTCGGTCACGGTCAAAATCGCCGTGCCCGCCGGCGCGGCCGTGGGCTCCGGTCAGTACGCCCGGGTGCAGGTGCCGGGCGCGCCGGTCCGGGCACTGCTCGCGCCGGCCGGGGCGGTATCCATCCTCGGCCAAATGGAACGAGTGTTTGTCGTGGCCGGCTCGGCCGGCCGGCCGAGCGCCGTGCTCCGGCTGGTCAGGACCGGCGCCGTCCGCGGTCCGGCCGGCCAGCAGAACGTGGAAATTCTTTCCGGGCTCGCCGACGGCGACCGGGTTGTGACCAACCCGCCGGCCGGCCTGCAGGAAGGCCAGCCGCTGGAGATCGAGCCATGAGCGCCGCGCACGGCTCACCCTTTCCCGACCCCAAGCAGTACGGCTTCGCGGGCCGGATGGCGTCGCGCTTCATCGACTCGAAGCTGACACCGATCGTGGTCGCGGCCTCGCTGCTGCTCGGCCTCTTCGCGGTGCTGATGCTGCCGCGCGAGGAGGAGCCGCAGATCAAGGTGCCGATGATCGACGTGATGGTCGCCATGCCCGGCGCCACCGCCGCCGAGGTCGAAAGCCGGGTCATGCGCCCCCTGGAAAAGCTGCTCTGGGAGATCCCCGGCGTGGAATACATCTATTCCACGGCCAGCCCGGGCGGCAACATGACCATCGTCCGGTTCAAGGTCGGCGAGGACCTCGAGCAGAGCCTGGTGAAGCTCAACCAGAAGCTGCAGACGAATTTCGACCGCATTCCGCTCGGCGTCTCCCCGCCGCTGGTCAAGCCCCGCACGATCGATGATGTGCCGATCCTCGCGCTCACCTTCCACAGTGCGCGCTATGACCATTACACCCTGCGCCGCATCGCCGCGCAGGTGGACGACGCGGTGAAGACCATTCCCGAGGTGGCCGAGACCACCCTCATCGGCGGCAACCGCCGCCAGGTGCGGGTCGAGCTCGATCCGCAGCGGCTGGCGTCGCGCAACCTCAGCGCCGCCTACCTCGGGCCGCTGCTCCAACAGGCCAACGCCCAGACTTTCACCGGCGCGCAGAATTTCGCCAACCAGCAGATGCTCCTGCAGACCGGAACCTTTTTCCGCGACGCGGCGGACGTCGGCGCGGTGGTGGTCGGCGTGTTTGCCGGCCGGCCGGTCTACCTGCGGGACGTCGCCACGATCATCGACGGACCCGCCGAGCCGGCGGATTATGTCCTCTTTGGCCGGGGCGGAGCGGGGGCGGGCGCCGAGCAGGCCGCCGTGACCCTCAGCCTGGCCAAGCGCCCGGGCGCCAACGCGATTGACGTCGTGTCCGCCGTGATGCGGAAGGTCGGCGCCCTCCAGGGCACGCTCATCCCGGCCGACGTGGGCGTGGCGGTCACCCGCAACTACGGCGCCACCGCCAGCGAGAAGTCGAACGAGCTGCTGCTGCACATGGGCATCGCCGTGTTCGGCGTGGCCGTGCTGATCCTGCTCTTCCTCGGCTGGCGCGAGTCGCTCGTCGTCATGCTGGCGATCCCGGTGACGCTCGGCCTGACGCTGCTCGTCTTCTATCTCTACGGCTACACCCTCAACCGGATCACGCTGTTCGCGCTGATCTTTTCCATCGGCATCCTGGTGGACGACGCGATTGTGGTGGTGGAGAACATCGTCCGGCACATGGGCCTGGCAAGCTGCCGGCGCAAGCGCCTCATCCAGATCGCCGTCGAGGCGGTGGACGAGGTGGGCAATCCGACCATCCTCGCCACCTTGGCGGTCATCGCCGCCGTGCTGCCGATGGCGTTCGTCAGCGGCATGATGGGCCCCTACATGCGGCCCATCCCGATCGGTTCGAGCGCGGCCATGGTCTTTTCGCTGATGGTCGCGTTCGTCGTGACGCCCTGGGCCGCGCTCCAGGTCCTGCGCGGTCACGTGCGGCATCCCGAGCACGCGGCCGAGTTTGTCGACACCACCGCGGCCCGCGCGGACGACGAGGAGGAGGACGAGGCGATGCCCGACAACTTCTTCACGCGCCTCTACAGCCGCGCCATGCGGCCGCTGCTCGAGCACCGCGGCCGGCGCTGGGCCTTTCTCGCCGTGGTCGCCGGCCTCACCGTCGGCGCCATCGGCCTCGTCGGTCTCGGCGCGGTGAAGGTCAAGATGCTGCCCTTCGACAACAAGTCCGAGTTCCAGGTCATCCTCAACATGCCGAAGGGGAGCACGCTGGAGCAGACGGCCGCGGTCGCCCGCGAGATGGCCGCCGCGTTGCGGACCGAGCCCGAGGTGCGCGATTACGAGGTCTACGCCGGCACGGCCTCACCCTTCAATTTCAACGGCCTCGTCCGGCATTATTTCCTGCGGCGCGGCGCGGACGTGGCGGACCTCCAGGTCAACCTCGTGCCCAAGGACGAGCGCCGCGCCCAGAGCCACGACATCGCGCGGCGGGTGCGGCCGCGGCTGGCGGCGATCGCGGCGCGTTACGCCGCCGCCGTGGCGGTGGCCGAGGTGCCGCCCGGCCCGCCGGTGCTGCAGACGCTGGTGGCGGAGGTCTACGGCCCGACCCCCGAGGCGCGGCTCCAGCTCGCCGCCCGGGTGCGCGGGATTTTCCGGGCGACGCCGGGCGTGGTCGACATCGACTGGTACGTCGAAAAGGAGCAGCCCGAGACGGTCTTCCACGTCGACAAGGCCAAGGCCGCCCTGCACGGCATCACCGAGGCCGGCATCGCCCGCACCGTGCAGATGGCGGTGCAGGGCTACCCCGTCACGCTGCTGCACGCCCCCGCTGAACGCGAGGACGTGGACGTGGTGCTCGAGCTGCCGCGCGCGCTGCGCGCCCGGCCCGAGGATCTGCTGGCGCTGCCCGTGCGCTCGGAGATGAATCCGCAGGCGCCGCTGGTGCCGCTGCGCGAGCTCGTGACGGTCGAGCGCACGCTGGGCGAGCGCAACATCTACCACAAGAACCTGCAGAACGTGATCTATGTGACGGGCGACGTGGCCGGGGCGATCGAGAGCCCGGTCTATGCCATCCTGCAGATGAACCGGTCCCTGGCGCAGCTCGATGGCCGCGACTTCGGCGGCTCGCAGCGCCACCTTCAGATCTACAACGCCACCATGCCCTTCAGCACCACCGAGCCATCGATGAAGTGGGACGGCGAATGGCAGGTGACGATCGAGGTCTTCCGCGACCTGGGCCTGGCCTTCGCGGCCGTGCTTATCCTCATCTACATGCTGATGGTCGGCTGGTTCAAAACCTACTCGACGCCGCTCATCGTGATGACGGTCATTCCGTTCTCGCTCATCGGCGTCCTGCCGGCGCACTGGGCGCTGGGGGCGTTCTTCACTGCGACGTCGATGATCGGCTTCATGGCCGGGGCCGGCATCGTGGTCCGCAATTCCATCA
>CAZAFS010000023.1:0-21041 GCA_964484165.1 uncultured Opitutaceae bacterium
CGGACGGCTCGGCCGCCATGCCGTATTCCATCCACCACGAGGGGACGAAGATGATCTCGGGAAATTCCTGGTGAATCTTGAGATGCGATTGAAACCACAGCTCGGGATCCAGGAAGAAATCCAGGTGTTTGATGCCCAGATAGCCGGGGATCCAGGGACTGTCGATGATCAGGGCCATCGGCACCTGGTCGAGTTTCTCGCGGCGGGCGGCCTTCTTGATGGTTTCCCATTGTTCGGGTCTCATGGGCGGTGGTCCTTTCGGGGGTTGGAACTAAACGGGCGTTGGCGGCGGCGGGGCTCCCTGGCCTCAGGGCGCGAGGAGAATCTCGCGATCGGTGATCTGCAACTGCACGCCGGCCGCCCGGGCCGCCTCCTGCAGCGCGGCCTCGAGCATCACCACCGGATCGGGACCGACGGCGAGACGGCGCATCAGGCCGTCGCCTTTTTTGTCCCCGACCCGCAGCGCGATGCGCAGGCCCTTGCGTTTGCACGCCACCCGCGTGCCGTCCGGCAGCGCGGCATTCATGGGGGCGAGAAACGCGTCGACGTAATGGACCCCGATGCCCGACTTGTCCGGGGTGGCGGGCGGCAGCTTTGGCCGGGCGGCCGGATTGATGTCGCAGAGTTTGATCATGGGGCGGTGAGAGCCAGGCGCGCGGCCGGTGCCGGCGCGCCGTCCACCCGGACGGACGCCGGCCGGTAGGGCGCCCGGCGGTATTGGCAGGGCGCAAACGAACAGCGGTGACACGGCACCAGGCGCGCCGCGGCGAGCGCGCGCGGCGTGCGGGGCGTGAGGCCGAACACGGCCAGCTGCGATTTCTTGGGCTTCAGCATGCCGCTCTCCAGCACCTCGAGCGACTCCGGAAACGGCCGCGTCATGCCGCGGGTGATCAGCGCGAAAAGCTTGTTTTGATCCGCGACGTCCCAGCCGGAGTAACCGGGGCTGTAATGCGGCACGGCGATCAGGCCGTCGCCATCCGCCAGCGCGCAGATGCGCCCGCTCGTCGTGGCCACGAGATGCTCGACCACCGCCGAGCCGAAGATCTCCAGAAAGAAATACTCGTCGGGTTTTCCCTCCTGCCAGAGTTCGCGGGCGTGCTCCTCGCCGGCGCGGCCCGCGCTCACCGCCGCCAGCACGGCGCGCCCGGCGCCGGCCCGCCGCAGGTGCTCGTGCAATTGCCTGGACTGGAACTCCACCCCGTCGACGCGCAGCGCGCCGTCGGTCAGCTGCAGGGCGGCTTCGCGCAGGTACACCCACGGCCGGCCGTGCTCCGCATACCAGCGCCGCGCCGCCACCGCGAGTTCCTGCGCCCGCGCCCCCGGCTCATACCCGCGCGGAAAGCCGAGCAACCGCCGGTACTCGGCGTCCGCCACGCTGGTTTCGGGATGAAACTCGAAGGTTTCGCGCATGGGTCAATCGTTACGGAGGGGAAGGCGCCATCACCGGACCGTCCTCCAACGGTGCAAATTGGCAGCCTTCGACAAAAATGTCGAAGAAGTGCGGATGAGTTTCGAGCCGGCAGTGGGTGACCCGCCGCACCAGCTCCTCCACCTCCGCGCGCTTGGCCCGGGAAAGCAGGGCGATGCTGGCGCCCTCGATCGCTGCGTTGCCGACCTGCCGCACCCGCGTGAGGTCGAGGTTCGGAATCAGGCCGATGCGTTCCGAGGCCTCCACATTGAGGTACCGGCCAAACCCGCCCGCGAGGTAAAACACCTCGAGATCCGCGGCGCGGACGCCGTATTCCTCGAGCACGATCCGCAGGCCGGCGACGTTCGCGCCCTTCGCCTGCGCCAGCGCGCTGATATCCCCCTCGTCCACCGTGATCGGCGGATCACCGCGGGCGTCGACGACAAACGTGGTGGATCCGTCCTCGAAGCGCCCGAGCCGGTTGATGCGGCCGGTGCGCCGCAGCTCGCCCAGCAGATCGACCAGTCCGGACCCGCAAATGCCCTGCGCCGGGCCGTCGCCGATCACGCCCGTCGCCACGGCCCCATCGTCGCCGATCGTGACCCGTTCGATCGCCCCCGGCAGACCCGGCATCCCGAACGCGATCTGCCCGCCCTCGAACGCCGGGCCGGCCGGGCACGACGCCGCGAGCACCTTGTGCCGGTTGCCGACGATCAGCTCCGTGTTGGTGCCGATGTCCATGATCGCGACCAGCCGGTCCTCGTGCGCCAGGTCGACCGCCAGCATGCATGCCGCCGCATCCGCGCCCACGTGGCCGCTGATGATCGGCAGGCCGTAAACCCGCGCCTGCGGGTGCACCGGCAAGCCGAGGCGCCGCGCGGGCTCGGCCAGGCTCGTGGTGGTCCGCGCCCCCGCCGCCACCTCCAGTTCGGTCACGGACCGGTAGGGACTCTGGCCGATGGAATAAACAGAGAGCCGGAAAAACAGGTCGCGCATGGTCGAGTTGCCGGCGACGACGACTTCGTAAATCGAACGGGGATCGACCGGCAGCTCTTCGATCGCGTGGCCGAGGTACCCGGCCAGGGTGCGCTGGAGCACGCGGGTGCCGTCGTTGGTGTCGTAATGGATCCGCGCCATCACGTCGGACCCGCCGAATCGCTGCGGGTTTTCGAACGACGAGTCCGCGATCACCTCCCCGGTCTCCAGATTCAGCAACCGCAGCACGACGGTGGTCGTGCCGAGGTCGAGGGCGAGCCCGTGCAGCGGGCCGGGGCCGCAGGCGATCTCCGCGCCGTCGAGCAGGACGCGATCGCCGTCGCGGGTGACGGCCGGATCCAGCCTCCACTCGCGGCCGCGGGCCGGAAGCTCGAACGCGTGGCGCTCGATACGCATCGCCCCGCGGCGCATCGTGTGGCAGCGCACGCTGCCGGAGGACTGCGCCACGCGGGCGCAGCACGAAAGCCGGTATTTGCCCTGCAAATGCCGCTCCGCCTCCACGGGCGGCGACAGCAGTTCCATTCCCTCCATGACCTCCACCACGCACTCCTTGCAGCGGCCGTTCTTCAGACACGACGTGGGCACCTTCACGCCCAGCGACTCCGCGAATTCAAAAAGCGATATGCCGACCGGGGCGTCGCCCGCGTGGTTGTCGATGTGGACCCGGGCGCTCATCCGGCGGATGGCTCCTGCGCCGCTTTCACCGCGGCCTTCAGATAACCCAGCGCATAGGCCATGCCGGCGTGCCACGGCGCCGCGCAGGCCATCTGGGGCGTATGATCGGGAATGATGACGCCTTCAAAGCCGTTGCGGTGGAGAATGCGCAGCACCCGCATGATGTCCACGGACCCGTCGTCGATGAAGGTTTCCCGGTAATGCGGTACCTTGCCGGTGACGTTACGCAGGTGCACGTAACCGAGCCGCCGCTGCCGGCTGTACTGGTCCACCACGTCGTAGATGTCGCCCTCGGTCATCTCCGCCAGCGTGCCCACGCAAAACTCGAGCGCGTTGGCCGGGCTCGGGTTGAGATCGAGGAGGCGCTGGTAAAGGCGCGGCTGATAAACCAGCCGCGGCTGGCCGCGCATCGTCGGCGTCGGGGGATCGTCGGGATGCGCCGCGAGCCGGACGCCGGACGCCTCGGCGACCGGTAGCACCTCCTTCAGAAATTCCGCCAGGCGCCGCCACAACTCGTCCGGCGAAACCGGCGGGACCGTCCCCGGCGGGGCGTGCGGATCGTAGATCATGTTCCAGACCATGCCCGCCGGCATCGGGGTGTCCAACGGCCCGTCCATGCCGACGGACGGCGCCTCGCCCCGGGCAAACGGGCCGGTGATCCGCCCGGCCACGCCGGCCAAGCTGAAGTTGTAGCCCAGGATCGGGACGCCGGCCTGCCCCAGCCGGTGGATCATCGTTTTGACGTTCTCCAGTTGCGCGTGCTTCTTCGGGCCGTCGAGCAGCACGTCATGCCAGTGGGCCGGATCGAGATTTTCGATCGCCTCCAGCGTGAGGCCGGCCGCTTCGACCTCGCGGCGCAGCGCCACCAATTCCTCCAACGACCAGAGCTGGGTGGGGTCGCCGGCCGGGCCCCAGCCGCGATCGGTGCCCGTCGGCTGGTCGTCGCGCGTCCGGTGGTCGCCCCCGCGGTGATAGTCGACGAGATGCGCGACGATATGGGTGGCCCCGGCCTGCCGCGCGAAGCGAAAGTTCTCGCGGGTGAGCATGTGGCGGTAGAGGCCGAGCCCGAGTTTCATGGGTGGAGAAGATAGCGTGCCGAGGCGCCGTCTGCGACCTGGAGTTGCGACTATTTTGGCGCGATCGGCCGCCAGAAGCTCTCCGGCGGGCCGAGATAGCTGGGCTTCAGCCCGCCCAGGTCCACGATGAGCTTCTGCATCACCACCGCGGGATCGACCATCCAGATCTTCAGCGTGTGGTAGCCGGGCTGCGCGAGGGTGTGCTGCGAGTGGCCGTAATGCGCGTTGTCGGCGACGGACCTTTCCCAGTCGCGCTGCCCCTCCCGCACCGCCTTTCGGCCCGCGGGCACCAGCGTGACGACCTGGGGCGCCTCGTCGTCGAACGAGACGGCATAGCGCACCGGACGGTCGGGAATGAAGTTCAAAACCGGCGACGTGATCGCCGTCACCTCGGCGGCACCCGCGCTGAACAAATACATGCGGTATTCGAGGCAGGGCGAATCCTTGCCGGGCGTGGCCGCCGGCGCATCCACGGGCGCCTCCGCCCGCATGCCGGACAGGGTGCGGCCGTAGTCATCGATCTTCATCCAGTGGTTCGCGCCCGCCTCGGTCCGTTTGGTATAGTGCTCCGGTTCGATGGAGACGCAGCCGTTGCCTTCCACAAATCCGTTCAGCGTTTCCCGGGTGACTTCCGCCGGTTTGAAAGCCTCGACATTCACCGCCAACTCCAAGCCCGCCCCGGCAATTTTCACCGTGCCGGCCGTCGTGCCCGCGGGGGCCTGGTCCCAATCGACGCTGACCCACAGACGCTGGTCCTGGCCCACGGTACCCTGGGTCGCGCTGAGCACGAGCCACGGGGCGCCAGGCGTGACGGTGAAGTCAAAAGGTGCCTGGCCGCGGTTGAATACGTCGATGAAGAAGCGCTGCCGGTTGAGCGAGTCGAACTGCGGCAGGCGCGCCGGCTCCCCGGTGCCGGGCCAGGCGGCCTCCGAACCTTCCATCGTCACCGCCATCGTCGCCGGCTCCGGGATCGCGAGTTCGATCAGCGGGATGGCCTGCAGACTGTTCCGCGGCGGATCGCGCCAGCCGGTGTAGCCGAGGTGGGGCTGGTCCATGAAATGGTCCCACCGACCCCCGGCAAACGTGTGGTTGTAGTCATCCATCAGGTTCAAGTCGGCCTGGAAGAGCCGCCGCGTCTCCTCCGCCATGGCGTTGGCGCTCGCCCGGCCCTGGCGGGCGTAGAGGGCGTTCCGGCCCGCCGCGAAATACAAGGCGTTGACCAGCGCGCTCGCCTTCACGGGAAACAACACCAGCTGGTAGAAGGCGTCGCGCTCGTCCGCCGGCAACTGCGCGGAGAGCGCCTTCGCCCGGGCGAGGAGGACGGCGAAATCCTGCACCACGTCTTCCGCCTCATGATAGTTGACCTGACTGTAGGTGTCGCGTGCGAGCAACTCGGGTTTGCGCCGGCCGTTGAATTTCGCGTACCGGGCGAGGATCTCCGCGATCTCGCCGGCGTGCGCCGGCCCGAATTGTTGCGCGGCCCAGCGGCGGGTGTAGTCGCCCAAGCTGGCGTTGGTCCCCCGGTGCGGGTCCCAGGCGAGATCCAGGAAGAACTCAATCGGCAGCTCGTAACCCCGGAGATGGCCGACGTTCACGATCCAGACGCGGTCGGCCCCGTACTGGTAGGCGAGGCTCATCTGATCCCAGATTTTCGGCAGCGGGTTGGCATTGATCCATTGGTAGCTGCGCGGCCCGCCGTGGTAGTCGAAATGGTAGTAGATGCCCGCGCCGCCGCTCCGGGTGCGTTCGGCGGCGGTCGGCAGCCGCCGCAAGTTGCCCCAGTTGTCCTCGGCCCACAGCAACGTCACGTCGTCGGGCACCCGCATGCCGGCGTCATAGAACTCCTGCACCTCCTTGTACAAACACCAGACCTGCGGCACCTGCGTGACGTCGCGGTTCATCTCCTGCGCAAGGATGCTCCGCTGCACGGCGACGATCTTCTCCAGCAGCTCCCGGTTCGCCTCGGGACCGCCCGGCGCCATCGGCGTGTCGTTGGCCCCGCGCAGGCCCATGGTGATAATGCTTTCGTAGGCCTTGTTGCGGCGGACGCCCTCGCGCCAGAAATCCTGCAGCACATCCGGATACGTGGTGTAGTTCCAGTGCCCGATGGTCTTCAGGTAGCGCCGGTCCCATTCCTCCTGCGCCCGCAGCATCGGCTCCTGATGCGAGGTGCCCATCACGATGCCATACTCGTCCGCCAGCCGGGAGTTTTCCGGATCGTCCTCGTTGAACGCGTTGTGCCACATCGCCGGCCAGAGGTAGTTTCCCTTGAGCCGCAGGATGAGTTCAAACACCCGGGCATAGAACTGCCGGCCGTAGTTCGCGACGCCCTGGGGGATCGGCGGATCCTCGCGCGGCGGCACTTCGCCAAACTTCTCCCGCACCCAGTTGGTCAGGTCCGGCGCCTCGTCGTTAAGGAAAATGCCGCGGTATTTCACCGCCGGCCCGGGATCCACCTGGCGCCCGGGCGGGACGAACAGCGCGGCGTGGTGCGCCACCGGCACGTCTGCCCACCAATACCACGGCGACACGCCGATCTGCGCCGAGAGTTCATAGATGCCGTAGATCGTCCCGCGCCGGTCGCTGCCGGCGATCACCAGGGCCTGGTCGACGCCCGGCAGCGGATGGGCCACCACCTCCAGAAGGTACGCCTCCCACCGGCCGCGGATTGCCCGGATATCGAGTTTCCTAGAGCGCACCAGCGCGTCGATCAGCGCGCTGTGCCCCACCGTGCCGATGATGACCACCTGCGGAGCGCCGGCGGGACGCGTGGTCGCCACGTCCGGTCGGACGCCGGTAACGCGCTCGACGTCGGCCTGCAGGTCGGAGGCGGCGCGCCCCACGCCGGCGAAATCGTGCGCATCCACCCACAGCGGCGCGGCCACACCTTGGTCGACGAGTGCCAACGCGCCGGCCGCCGGGGCAACGCCGGCTTCGGTCGCCGCTGCGCCCGCCGACAACGCGGCCAGCGCCAAGCCACCGGCCAACGCCAGCATCCTCATGGAGTGAGAGTAAAACCGAACGATCACGGTCGGCGAGTAAGTTGGCCGGGCCGGCGGGCGCCGCCCGGCGGTTCCGTCACCAGCAGTGGTCGCGGAAAGAGGATTGGGTGCGCGGGGGTTGAATCGACGGCCCGGATTTTTCGGTCCCCACCCCGCTGGGCGCAAAGGCCTCCGAGGTCTAACAGTAGACTCCTGCGGGGACCCGCCGGTCCCCCGTTCAGCTGCGCGGCGGGCATGAGGCGCCGTCGAACCACGTGCCCTCGACATAGGTGGTCATGGGAATCTCCGGCACCCCCCGTTTGTTGTGCTGGAGCTGCCCGTCCAGGATTTCCACCGCCATGGCGCCCACGGTCTCGTGGTTCTGGCGCACGCCGGCGGTCTGCCCGGAGAAGTCCTCCAGAAACACGTCGACAAAGGCCATGTGCTTGGGGACGCGGCAGCCCAGCTTGCGGAGCAACGGCAGCACGAATGAGCCCTTGCTGATGATCACCTCCGGCTGGTGGCGGTCCAGCCAGGCCGCGAACGGCTGCGGATCCACCACCACCGGTGCGCGGCTTTCGTTGAACCAGCGCTCCACCGGGTGGGCCGCGGGAAAAATGAGGGCGGGGATGCGCTCGCGGACCGTCAGATTCTGTTGTTCGCACAGAAAGCCCGCGGTCCACAGGTGGTCGACCGCGTGGTCCCAGCCCCGGTGCATGACGAAGCCGATGCGGCGATAACCGGCCGTCATGACCTTCCGCACCGCCATCCGGATGATGCTGCATTGGTCGTTGGTGACGTTGTGCAACTCCGCCGGAATGTGCGGAAAATAGTCGATCTTGACCGCGCTGAAGTTCTGCCAATCGAACAGCAGCGCGTCGCCCATCTCCCGCCCGTGCGAGGCGATGATCAGGCCGGTGATGCCGCGGACATAAAGAATCCGGCTCAGCCGGTCCTGGCTCAGCCCCGGCTCGCGCATCCAGAAATGCTCCAGATGGAATCCCAGTTCCCGGGCCTTGGCCTCGGCTCCGGCGTAAAACTGCGGATGGGCCGTGACCTCCTTCCAGCCCCAGCGTGTGCTCCAGTTGGTCACGTAGGCCAGGGTCAGCTGGCTGTGCGACGGCCGGAGTCTCTGCCGGTAGGCCACCAGGGCGCGCATGGCCGGATCGGGCCGGTAGCCCATTACCTCCGCGAGGGCGCAGAGGCGCTGGCGGGTCTTGGCCGGCAGCCGCGGGTGGTTGCGCAAAGCCAGCGACACGGTTGTCACGTGGACACCGGCCTTGCGGGCAATATCCGCCAGGGTAACGCGTTGTTCCGACATCGAAGGGTGCCCTCACGTTAATCACCGGGGCGGAGCCCGCCACCCAATTCCGGCGGTTTTCGGGATCGGCTGGATCCCGCGGTTTCCGGCGAAACTTCAGCGGCTGGCGGGCGCGCCGGCCGGCGGCTCCGGCACCCAGCCGTGGAGGCGCAGCCACTGCTCGCACAGCTTCGGCCACCCGGACGTCGCGCCGTACCCGGGTTTCAATCCGAAACCGTGCGGCCCTTTCTCAAAAAGATGCATCTCGATGCCCGTCACGCCCGCCCGGCGCAACGCCTCATAGAACCGGACGCTGTTCTCCACCGGCACGGTCTTGTCCTCCGTCGTCTGCACGAGGAAAGTGGGCGGCGTGTTCCCGGTCACCTGCTCGTCGGTGGACAGGCGGGCGGTTTCTTCCACGGTCGGATTGGGGCCGAGCAGGTTGCGGCGCGAACCGGCGTGGACGTACGGGTCCTTCATCGTGATCACCGGGTACAACAGCACCAGGAAGTCGGGCCGCGCGCTGACGGCGTCCAGCGCCGCGCCGGTGCGGCCCTCGGGCGCGTCATAGAGGGTGCCGGCGCACGAGGCGAGGTGGCCGCCGGCCGAGAAGCCCAGCACGCCGATGCGGTCCGCCTTGAGGTTGAATTCCGCCGCGCGCGAGCGCGCCAGCCGCACGGCCCGCAGCACATCCTGCAGCGGCGCCGGATGGCCGTACTCGGCCAGCCGGTATTTGAGCACAAACGCGGACACGCCCAGCGAATTGAGCCAGTGGGCCGGCGTGGAGCCCTCGTTTTCCATCGAGAGCCAGCCGTAGCCGCCGCCCGGGCAGATGATCACCGCGGTGCCGCCGGCCCGGTCCGCCGGCGCGGGATACCACGTGAGCGTCGGGTGGTTGACGTTGCTGATCCGGGAGTCGTTCACCTTCTCCGGCGTCGCATCCGGCCGCAGCCCCGGCACGCCCTCGGGCCAGAGGTCAAAGACCTTGGTTTCGTCCGGCCGCAGCGGCGCCGCCAGCAGCGCCGCGAAAATGAACTGCCCCAAGAGGATTCGCTTGCACCTATTCATGGAGAAAAGGAGACCGCGGCGATGGGATGGCCCTTCCGGGGCCGTCGCGTGATCCGCCGATCGGCCGCCGGCGGCCGGCCGCGCGGATCAGGGTTTCGGCGGGATGAACTCCAGAGGAATCTGAATGCGCGTGGCCACGGCTTTGCCGCCCTTGGTCGGGGGTTCGAATTTCCAGCGCAGCAGCGCCGTCGCGGCGGCCCAGCCGCAGTCCTCGGTCGTCGCCGAAATGATGCGCGGCAGCAGCACCCGGCCCTGACGGTCGATGATGCATTCAACCACCGCTTCGCCGCCCTTGGCGGCCGGGCCGACCGCCGCCAGCAGGCTGTGCGGGTAGACCGGGTTCACCGCCGTGATCAGCTTGGGCGGCACGGCGTCCAGTTCCCGGGCCTTGGTGATGTCGGGCTGCGGTTTCTTGAGTTCGTCCAGCAGCGCCCGGGTGTCCGCGTTCAGACTGGCAATGGTGAACCGGACCTCCTGCTTGAGTCCGGGGCGGGCCACGGCCTTGCCGTCCTGCACCGGCGGGGCAAAGCGCTCGGCCTCGATCATGCCCTTCGCGGCAAACCCGAAGGCGGGGTGGCTGGCGTTGACGACCGCCACTTCGCCGACGTATCCCTTCGCGTCGACGTTGAACTGCACCACTGCGTTGCCCTCCACGCCGGCCGTCGCCAGATCGTACGGGTAGACCACCGGGATCTGTTCCACCGGCGCCGGGACGCCGCCGGCCTGCTCATCGGGGTCCGCCGCGGACGTTTGGGTGGGGGCTGCGGCCACGGCAACGACCGCCGCGCACAAGGCGAAAAACCGGGGCGAGGGAAATTTCATCAGCGTCAAGGCGAGCAGGCGGGCCCGAATCTGGCAAATGGGAAATGCCGCCGGGCCGTCGCGTGGCGCCGCGCCCCGTTGGGGCGGTCCGCCCCTCCCGCCGGCGTCCCGCCGCCGCTAGCCCCTGCCGCCGCCCCGCAGGACGATGACATTGGCCAGATCGTTGTCCTCAAACTCGGCCCAATGCGCGTCCTCCAGCTGCTTGATGCGCTCTTCCGAAGTGGGCGGCGGCTCGACACTGGGCGTCTCGGACAAGGCCCGCCGGGCCTGCTCCGCCGAGTAGTCGCGGTCCGCGAGGCGGGCCACCAGTTCGTGCCAGAAGACGTCGTTGGTGAATTCCCCCTGGATTTCGCGCACCTGCTCGTCCTCCGCCAGCTTCGGCGCGGGCTGCAGCGTCCCGTCGTCCCGCTTCGCCACGAGGTCGCCGCAACCGGCCTCCGTCGCCAGGGCCAGCAACTGCTGGTCGAGGTCGAAGTACCGTTTGGCGGCGGCGGTCTCCTCGCCCTGGTAGGCGGTCACCGCCCACATGCCGAGATGGGTCAGTTCAAGGAGGCGCCGGTAGTCCTTCTGCGAAAAAGTCAGCTTCATGGCGAAATGGGGTGAGTGTCCACCCTGCCGCCGCGCCCGCCGGGCGTCAACCGCGGCTCACGGCGGGGCGCTGAAATGGAAGGGAATGTTCACCCGCACGTCGGTCGGGTGGCCGCCGCGGTGGGGCGGATCGAACACCCAGCGCTCGACGGCCGTCGCCGCCGCCCAGCCGAATTCCTCGCTCGAAGCCGAGAGGATCCGCGCCAGCCGGCAGCGCCCGGTTTGATCGATGATGAAACTGATCTGGGCATCGCCCTCCGCCTTTTCCCCGACCAGCGCCGCCGGATACACGGGCGAAATCTGGTAGCGGGGAGTCAGCGCGCCATCGAGGCCCCGGGCCCCCATGTCGGCGGTGTCGTTGTTGCGCACGCGCTGCACCAGCCGTGCCGTGGCCTGATACGTCTCGGAGGTCGGCTCGAAATGCCAGCGGACCGACGCCCGCACCGCCACGGTCTGGTCGGCGTTCTGCGCGGGTTTGAATATCCAGCAATCCAATGCCGCCGCCAGCGCGCGGCCAAATTCGGGCGGGGACGCCTCGCGCACGGCAATGGATTTGAGACGGCCGTTGGTTCCGATCACGAAATCGGCCGCGGCGTCGCCTTCCGTGCCGGCCAGCAGCAGATCGTAGGGATAGACCGGATCCACGATCATCCACAATCGAGGTTTCTGATCGTAGGCGCCGCCTGGTGGCTCCGCCAGCGTGACGCCATTGGCCGCCAGCATATCCACGCGTTTGCTGTCCAGGACATCGAAGGCCAGCGCGGACTGCATCGGCGCCGCCACCGCCAGATCGCCCTGCATGGCCGGGCGGAACCGCCATTTTTCCGCCGCCGCCAGTGCCGGATGAATGAAGTCAGCATGGGTCGCCCACAGCACCTTCAACGCCTGCATCTGCCCGTCGGCGCCGAGCGAGAATTCCACGTCCACCTCCCCGGCCAGATGGCGGGACAGCAGCGAATCCGGATAGTCGGGATCGTCGCCGGACACCTTGGCGGACCGGGTATACGGCGAATAGGCGAGGGTTTGGATCACCTTGGCCGGAGGAAACGATGCCTCCGGCTTGCGCTTGAGATCGGCCAGTTGGAAGGGCAGCAGGACATCCATGCCCTTGGCGACCTTCCGCCCGTCCGCCGTCGCCGGCTCGAACCGCCACTGCCGCACGGATTGCACCGCGGCTTCCTCGAAGACCTTGTTGGTGGAGTGCTCCGCGCGCGCCTTGGTGACGGCGCCCGTCTCGTCGATGACAAAGCGCACCTGCACCCGGCCCTCGAGTTTCTGGTCGGCCGCCTCCTGCGGATAGACCGGCGGCACCCAGGAAAGGACCTGGGGCAACCCCATTTCCACCTCCAGGCCGTCCGGCGGATCCGCCGCCGGCGTGTTGGCCGCGGTGGTCAGCACCACGGCGCTCAGGATGGCGAGTTGAACCCTCATGGGATCGCCGATGGTCATGCCCGGCCACCCCGGGCTGCGCAACCGCGGAATTGACCGGCGGCGGCCCGCCCGGCTAACTCTCGTCTCCTATGGCCACGCCGCCCGCTCCCGCGAACCTCATGGACACGCTCGTCTCGCTCTGCAAGCGCCGGGGGTTCATCTTTCCCTCCTCCGACATCTACGGCGGCCTCAACGGCTTTTTCGACTACGGCCCGCTCGGGGTGGAGTTGAAGAACAACATCAAGGCCGCCTGGTGGCGCGACTTCGTGCAGCGGCGCGACGACATGGTCGGGCTCGACTCCTCCATCATCCACCACCCCACCACGTGGAAGGCCTCCGGCCACGTCGACAACTTCACCGACCCGCTGGTCGACTGCAAGGTGTCGAAGCAGCGCTACCGCGCCGACCAGCTGTTCTGGGCCGCGGTCGTCGTGGACGGCAAAACCGTAGGCTACGTTTCCGCTCTTGAAGGCGACGCCACCGCGGCCGAACTCCAGGAGAAGGCCGAGACCTTCAAGCGCAAGAAGGCCATCCAGGGAAAACTCGAGCCCGTTGCGGTGAAAGACTTCACCGAGGCGAAGCCCGAGGAAATCCCCCTCATCCCCTCGCCCGCCACCGGCGAGCCCGGCAGCCTGACGCCGCCGCGGTCGTTCAACATGATGTTCGAGACATATGTCGGGGCGTTGCGCGACGACACCGCCGTGGCCTACCTGCGCCCGGAGACCGCCCAGGGCATCTTCATCAACTTCAAAAACGTGGTGGACACCGGCCGGGTGAAGGTGCCCTTCGGCATCGCGCAAGTCGGCAAGGCGTTCCGCAACGAGATCAACCCGCGCAACTTCACCTTCCGCTCGCGCGAGTTCGAGCAGATGGAGATCGAGTATTTCATCGCGCCCGACGCCGACTGGCAGAAATGCCACCGCGACTGGATCGACGCCGCGCTCGCCTGGCTGGAAAGCATCGGCATCCCGCGCGCGCTGCTCAGCGAGTACGCCCACCCCAAGGAGAAGCTCTCGCACTACTCCAAGGGCACGGTGGATATCATGTTCAAGTTTCCGTTCGGGGTGCAGGAGTTGTGGGGCTTCGCCGCGCGCGGCGATTTCGACCTCTCGCAGCACCAGCAGTTCAGCGGCAAATCGATGGAGTACTTCGACGAGGCCGCAAAAAAAAAGTACGTGCCCCACGTCGTCGAGCCCTCGGTCGGCGTCGACCGCATCTTCCTCGCCGCGCTCTGCGCCGCCTACACCGAGGACGAGGCGCCGGACGAGAAGGGCAAGCTGGAGAAACGCGTGCTGCTGCGCCTCAGCCCGCGCCTGGCGCCGGTCAAGGTCGCGGTGCTGCCGCTGGTGAAGAACAAGCCCGAGCTGGTGGCCGTGGCCGAGCAGCTGCACCGCAGGCTGCAGCGCAAATACGTCGTGTTCTACGACCAGTCCGGCGCCATCGGCCGCCGCTACCGCCGCCAGGACGAGATCGGCACGCCGTGGTGCGCGACGATCGACTTCGACACGCTCGCCAACGGCACCTTCACCCTGCGCGACCGCGACTCCATGAAGCAGGAGAGAATCGATGAAGGCGCGCTATTCTCTCTGTTGGACGAAAAGCTCTGCTGAGGCCGCAACGCCGGCCACGAGCGGACCTGTCCACCGTAGCCTCGCGCGAAGGTGGATCGACGAGAAGGCGCTGTTCGCCCTGCTGGACGAGAAGCTGTGGTGAGCCGCCCGCCCCGGTCGTCGACCCGGGCGACCTGTCGCGTCAGTCGAACCCGCGCTTCAGCCGTTCGCGCAACTCGGCGATGACCCCGTCCGTCTCACCGGCCAGGGTCGCAATTTCGCGGCTCACCCCGGCCAGCCAGTCCGGCGCGGTCAGCCGCTGCTCGGCGCACGTCTCGGCCGCGAGCTGCGCATCGTCCAGATAGCGCGCCGCGCGCTTCAGGCGGGCGATCGACTGGCCGCACTGTTCCACCGGCGGCGGATAATCCTCCCCGTTCAGCGCCCCGGCCATCTTGGCTCCGGCCTTCATCACGCCCGCCACCAGCTCCACGACCGGATGCTCCGGACTGGCGTCGTCCGGCTGCCAGCCCTGTTGTTTCACTGCTTGGTGCAGCCGCACCGAGAACTCGAACGTCCGTTGGGCGAGGGGATGTTTGCGCTCCGCCTCCTCCGGGGACCAGGGACCGTCGGCCGTTTCCTCCGCCGCGCGGTTCAGCTCCTCGATCCAGGCGGCCCGCTCGGCTTCCTGGTCGGGTGTGAGCGGTTCTTCGCCCCGCTCCCGGCGGCGGCGCTCGAGCTCCTCCTCCAGAATCTTTTCATAATCCGCGTCCGGACCCTCCCGCTCCAGCCGCGCCTCGATGCGGTCCGCCAGCCGGTCGCTGTCCTCCAGCATCCGGTCGGCCTCCTCCTCGGTTTGCGGGCGGTCCTCGGCCCCCGCCGGATCCTCCGAACCCTCGTTCCCCTTCGATCGCGCCGCGGCCTCACCCAACCGTTCCATGAACTGCACCAAGGCCTCGCCGTTGGCGCGGCGTTGCGCCTCCTCCTCGGCCGGGGTCATGTCCCACGCCGCCTCGCCGAGAATCGTCAGCTCGTAGTCGGCCGTCTCGATGACGACGCGCCCGTTGGCGGCGCTGAACCATTCCAGGTAGAGCGCATTGCCCCAATGCCACGGCCAGGGTTTGCGGGCCGCGTAGTATTCTCCGATCTGGTCGAGCGGAATCTCCGGCACCTTGACCTTGCGCGACGCCGTGATGTCGCCCGCGACGCCGCTCTGCCGGGCCGCAAACTCGGCAGGCAGACTCGGTTTCGGCCGCGGGTTGGTGAAGACGAGCCGCTGGCCCGCGAGGTCGCGCCACGCATTGCCGGTCAGGTCGAGCTCGACCGGTTCCGCGCGCCCGACGAACCACAGCCGCCCCGTCACCCGTCCGCGCGCGCGGTTGTCGATCTCGCCGCGCACCAAGAACTCGTCGATCCGCCGCGCCATGCCGCCGATCAAAACACCCCGAGACCGGATGGCGAACCTCTTCCAGGGGACCCACCCGCCGGCCCCGGTGAGATATCCGGTCGTTGCTTGCGACGGGCCGCGGAATGAATTCGCTTGGCGGCACGATGGATGCCCTTGCCCGCGCCCGGGAGTTGATCGACGCCGCGCACGCCGCCGACCCGAATCGCGCCGCCGACGGCCGGGCGGCGGAATTGGTCTACGCGGATCGGATGGAAGGCTGGGTCGTGAAGCTGGTGCCGGAGGCCCCGCCGCATCTGCGGCTGGCGGCCCGCAGCCAGCATCTCGAGCGCTGGAGCCTGCCGCGCTCGACCCACCCGCTCGACCGGGCCGGCTATTACGCCTGGCGCAAGGCGCTCTACTCAAAGCAGGCCGCGCGCGCCCGCGAACTGCTGCTGCAGGCCGGCGTGCCCGGAGCCGAAGCCGACGAAGCCGCCGTCTGGGTGTCCAAGACGGGCCTGAAGACCAACCCGGGCACGCAGGCGCTGGAGGATGCGGCCTGCCTCGTGTTCCTCGAGAACGAGATCGGGGCCTTTGCCGCCCGGCATGCCGATTACCCGCGGGAGAAATTCGTCGAGATCCTGCGCAAGACCTGGCGCAAGATGAGCCCCGGGGCGCAGGAACTGGCCCGCGCCGTGCCCCTGCCTCCCGCTGTCGCCGGGCTGGTGCGCGAAGCCACGAATGCCGCTTAGGTTCCGGGCGGCCGCCACTCCACGCATGAAAAAGCTCCTGCGCCTGCGCGTCCTCGGCCCGGCGGGCGGGTTGCTCCTCGCCGGACTCCAGTTTTTTCCGCCCCCGCGCCACTCCGGCGCGGCGGACGGCCCGCAGGACATTGACCACCACTACGCCGTGCCCGCCGACGTGCACCGCATGCTCGTCGCCGCCTGCTACAACTGCCACTCGAACCATACCGAGTTCCCGTGGTACGCCAACGTGCAGCCGGTGGGCTGGTGGCTCGCGCACCACGTGTCCGAAGGCCGGAGTCACCTCAATTTCTCCGACTTCGGCGCCTATGGGGCCCACCGGGCGGCGCGGATTCTGGATGCGATCGCCGACCGGGTGGATGAGGGCGACATGCCGCTGCGCAGCTACACCTGGATGCACCCCGCCGCGGGCCTGACCGCCGGGCAGCGAAAGAAGATCGTCGACTGGGCGCAGGATTTGCACGATAAGCTGGCGCCGGAGTAGCCTCATGCCGCGTCCGCCCGAAACCTTTTCCACCGCGCGGTTGGTGGCGCGCCTGCCGCGGGAGGAGGATGCCGGGGCGGTGTTCACCGCCTATGCCGGCGATCCGGTCGTGACCCGCTACCTCTCGTGGCGCAACTACACCGCGCTGGAGCCGCTGCGGGAATTTCTGCGCGGCGTGATCCGAACCTGGGAGACGGGCGCGCCGGGCCATTATGGGTGGCTGCTTTGCCTCCAGGGCACCGACACCCCCATCGGCTCGATCGGAGTCGGTTTCGACATGCATGGCGTCGTGGTCGGCTACGTCCTTGGCCGCGCCCACTGGGGTCGCGGCTTGATGACCGAGGCGTTGCGCTACATCACCGCCTGGGGGCTGGCGCAGCCGCCGTATTTCCGGGTTTGGGCTTTTTGCGACGCCGAGAACCTCGCCTCGGCGCGGGTGATGGAGAAGGCCGGGCTCGTGCGCGAAGGACTCCTGCGCCGCTGGCAGGTCTGCCCCACCATCGGCCCCGAACCGCGCGATTGCCTGATCTACGCCAAGGTCCGTTGACCCGCCGGCTGGATCCGGTGCGGTTGGGGTGACGGCCGCCGCCTGGCATTGATGTCTTTTTGATGCCTTTGCCGGCGCTTTTGATTAGGGCCGCCCGCGCGCCCCGCTTATCCTGTCGGCCCACAAGAACATGAATTGTTTTAATAACATGGCCATTGGCAGGTGTGCTGCTGCATCGCACGGGTAACCCCGAGGGGAAACCCGCGGGGGCGCTGCACCTAGCCACATCAAATACCAAGCCCTCTCCCTGCCTTATGAACAAACTCCTGCGTCCGAAGTCCGTGGTGATCGCCGCCCTGCTCACGCTGGCCTATGGTCTCAACGCGCAAACCGCGCCGGTGGCTCCCGCGAGCTCCGCGCCGGCAGCGGCCGCTCCCGCCCCGGCGGCGGCGCCCGCCAGTGCCGTCTCCGTCGTGGTGACGCCGGCGTTCGTCTCCCAGTACATGTTCCGCGGCGTCCGCCTGGGCGGGCCATCCTTTGAGCCCGCCGTCGAAGTCGACTCCGGCAATCTGGCGCTCGGCGTCTGGAGCAATTTCCCCATCAAGGACAAGGTGCCCGGGCAATCCGACCCCGAGATCGATCCGTACGGCTCCTATAAGGTGACGATCAATGACTCCCTTTCGGTGGCGCCCGGCTTCACTTGGTACAACTACCCGAACGCCGACACGAGCAACGGCTTCTTCAAATCGACGTTCGAGCCCAATATCGCCCTCAATTGCACGGCTGGCGGAGTCACGTTCACGCCCAAGCTCTATTACGACCTGGTGCTGAAGGGCCCCACCTATGAATTGACCGTGACCTACACCACGCCTTTGAAGGAAATCGACTCAGAACTTGATTGGTCGGCCGTCGGCGGAACCTACCGGATCACCGACGCCGCCAAAGGCGCCGACCCAGCCGTGAAGAACTGGGGTGATTACTATCTCTTCGGCGTGTCCATGCCCTTCGCCATCGGCAAGAATGGCAAGTTGAGCATCGGTGTGGCCTACACGAAAGGTTCCAGCAACTTTTTCAAACAGGGCAGCGCTCCGCAGGCGGAAAACACTGCCGCCGTCAGCCGGGTGGTCGGGACCATCAGCTACGGCTACACTTTCTGAGCACCGCCCGAGCCCCCTCGACCGCCCTCAGCCCGGGTCCAAACACCCGGGCTTTTTGCTCCCTGCGTCCGTCGACCTCAGGCGAATAGCTGCTGTAACCCTTCCCGGAAGGCGTCCGGCAGGACGTTGTAGTGGTCGCGCCCGGGAAAATGCCGGCTGATCACCTCCAACTGTGGAAAAGGTTGCGCGGCCAGTTGCGCCTCCAGCATCGCCAGGTCGCCGGTCATCGACGGCGTGTCGTTTTCGCCCACGGCGAGGACCAGGCGCGCCGGCAGGACCACGCCGGTGCGCTGGAGACGCGCGGCCTGGCAGAGCAGCGCCCGATCGTCCCAGAAGAGCGACGGGGCGCTTGCAAGGATCCGGTTGAAGAACGGTCGGCGCTGAAACAACGCGTGCAACGCCAGCAGCGAGCCTAGAGAGTGGCCCGCGAGCCCGCGCGCATCGTCGCGCAGCGGATGGCGGCGCGCCAGCTCGGGCCAGAGGGTGTCCGCCAGAAACGCGAGGAACGCCTCAGCCCCGCCGCTCCCGGGTTCGGTTGCCATCCGGGTCGGCGTGTAGTCGCGCAAGCGCCGGTTGCCGGGCCTGGTGTAACTCGCGCCATAGCCGATGCCGGCCAGCAGCAGCGGCGGCACCCGATTCGCCGCGCGCAGCGCCGCGTAGGCCGCGATGGCGAAGCGGAACTGGTCGTCGCCATCCATGAATAGCACCGCCGGCCACGGTCCCGGCTCGACCGCCGGGTCCGGCGCCAGCTCGTGAATCAGGTACTCCGTGGCCAAGGCCGGGGCGGACAGGCAAAAGGCGGGGACGGGGCTGGGCATGGCGGACGGGAGGCGGCAGGCCTAACGGTTGGACCCAAACATCAGCCGGACGCGTGATCCGCGGCGGTCTTCCGTGTCTTCGCCGCGCTCAAAAACCCGCACCGAGGCCCACAGGAGCGCCGCAGTCACCGCCAAAAGCACGCCGACTCCCAGCGGGACGGAAAAAAAACCCTGGCCGATCAAGGCCCGCCGTAGGAGATCGACGCCATAGGCCACCGGATCGAGATGCGCCATCACCTGCATCCAATAGGGCGCCCGGGCCAGCGGATACATCGCCCCCGAGAGGAAAAACATCGGCAGGATGAGCGCGTTGCTCACGATCGGAAAAACCGCGGGCGACGAGAACCGCGCCGCCACCGCCACGCCAAGGGCCGAAAACGTCGTGGCCGCCAGGGCCATGGCCGCCACGACCTCGGCGACATTCGCGAACCCGAGTTGCACCCCGACGAACGGCGCGAAAACCAGCAGGAGTCCGGCCTGGATCAGCGCCTGCAGCGCGCCGGCCCCGATCCGTCCCGCCGCGATGGCCCAACGCGGCACGGGCGCCACCAGCACCGCCTTGAGAAAGCCGATCTGCCGGTCGAACACGATCGTGATCGCCGCGAACGTCGAGGAAAACAGCAAGGTCAGGGCGAGCACCCCGGGGAAAATGAAGCGCCGGTAATTGTCCCCGCCCATCTGTGAACTCGCGCCGAGGCCGGACCCGAGCACGAAGAGGTAGAGCAAGGGCTGGATGAGCGAGCTGACCAAACGAATCCGGTCCTGCCAGAACCGTTTCATGTCGAGCACAATCAGGGTCCACATGGCGCTCATGGCGGGCCTCCGTTGTTCCGCGCCGGGGCCGGCGGCTCGCCCCCCAGCCCCCGGCCGGTCAGTTCCAGAAAAACATCCTCCAGGCTGGGCGCATGCATTTCGACCCGCTCGACGCGAACCGGCAGTTCCCGGACCAGCAACGGCAACAGCGCGGCCGGATCGGCGTGCACGAGCAGGAGCTGTTTCTCCGCCATCGTCGCCTTGTAGCCGCGGCCGGCCAGCCAGGCCGCGGCCGCCTGGTCATCGTCGGTGCTCAGCCGGATGACGCCGCCACCAAAACCGGCCTTCAACTCACGCGGGCTGCCGAGCGCGATGATGCGCCCCTCCGCGATCAGCGCGATCCGGTCGGCCACCTCGGCCTCTTCCATGTAATGGGTGGTGAAGAAAACCGTGAGGCCCTCGGCCGCCATCCGTCGCACCTCCGCCCAGAACATCCGGCGGGCCTCGACGTCGAGCCCCAGTGTGGCCTCGTCGAGAAACAGCACGCGCGGCCGCGCCACCAAGGCCCGGGCCAGCTCGATGCGGCGCCGTTGCCCGCCGGAGGTCTGCTCCGCCGGCCGGTCGGCCGCCTCCTGCAGGCCCAGTTTTTCCAGCAGAAGCGCGGCGCGCCGCCGGGCTTCCGCCGCGCCGAGTCCATAACAGCGTCCCATCAGCACCAGGTTGTCGCGCACGGTGAGGCGCCGCTCAATGGCCGGCTCCTGAAATACGATGCCGATGTTCCGCCGCACGGCATCCCGCGCCGTGCTGACGTCGTGGCCGCACAGGGTGGCCCGCCCCGAAGTCAGGCTGCGCAGAGTGGCGAGGATCGAAAAGAGGGAGGTTTTGCCCGCGCCGTTGGGTCCGAGCAGCGCGAACATCTCCCCGGCCCGGATGGTAAGGTCGATGCCGCGCAGCGCCTGGACCTCGCCGTAGCGCTTGGTCACGCCGCGGACGACAATGATGCCTTCGGTGGATTCGCCCGGCGGGGTGGATTCGGTCGCGATCATGGACGGGATGCCCGGTAGGAAAGCCAGCCGGCCGCGGCCGGCAAGCCCGGCGACGTGAAAGCTGCGTCCGCCGCCCTCTTGCGGCGGCGCGCGCCGGGGGTGACCCGCGATCCATCGTTGCAGCGGGGCCGGCCGGCGGGCACTGTCCGCACCAATCCCCGTGGGCCCGCCGAGTCATTCGCCGCACGCGCCAAATCCGTGGCGCTGGATACCAACGCTCTACTTCTGCGAGGGTGTTCCCTACGTGATCGCCATG
>CAZAFS010000024.1:0-20639 GCA_964484165.1 uncultured Opitutaceae bacterium
CTACCAGAGCATGAACGTGTCCAGGCGCTGCCGGTAACGGCGGCCGATGACGGCGGGGGAGAACAGGCGGCGGATGTCGGCGGCGGCCTGCGCGCCGAGGCGGGTGCGCAGCGCCTCGTCCTCGACGAGGCGGCGCATCCAGTGGGCGGCGTGATCGACATCGGGCTCGGCCCAGGTGTATCCGCGGGAATAGGGACCGTGGTCGTCGGCCAGCGTCACCAGGCGGTAGCTGATGGGGCAGCCGTTGGCCGCGTTCACGAATTCGGCCGTGCCGGACCAGTCGGTGGCGATGACCGGTTTGCCGAGGAACATGCATTCGGCGACGTTGAGGCCGAAACCCTCGGCCCGGTGCAGCGAGACGAAGCAGTCGCAGGCCTGCTGCAGCTCATAGAGCGCCGTGCGGGGCAGGGTGGCGCTGAGGAGGTGGGCATTGGGCAGTCCATGCAGTTCCGCCGCGAGCTCGGCCAGGGCGGCGGGATTCCGCTCGGGGTTGTGCGTCTTGATGACGAGGCCGACCGGACCGCCGGCGGGGAAGGCCCGGCGGAAGGCGGCGATGACGGCGCGCGGGTTCTTGCGCTCCTGGGTCGAGTTGAGGTCGTAGACGAAGAGGAAGAGGAACGTGCGGGCCGGCAAATTGAAGCGCGGGCGGAGATCGCCCCCGGGCACGGGGAAGTCGATGGCGTGCGGCATGGCCAGCACCGGCTTCGGCACCTTGGCCGCGATCGCGGCGCGCGCGAACTCGGACGGGCACCAGATCTCGTCGAAGAACCGGTGGTGGACCACCCAGCCGTCGGGAAACTCCGGCAGCTCCCAGGCCCAGTAGCCGACGTTGTAGCGGCCGGCCCGAAAGCCGCGGCCGTGATGGTGGTCGATCTCCTCCGACTGGGGCGCGTCGAGGTGAAACACGTTCACCGGGTGCGGATTCGCGGTCTGCAGCCGGGCGGCGTAGGTGTCGTCGATCAGGGGGTTGAGGCAGTTGAGGCGCAGGTCGATCAACGCCGCGGGCAGGCCGGCGGCGTCGGCGGCGCGCGCGGCGCAGCGCACGGATTCGCCGACTCCCAGCGCGGCGCGGAAGAAGCCGACGAGGTTGAGGCCGGGTTGCCAGCTGGCGGCAACGAGGCGGCGGGCCGGCGTGAGGCGGCTCTGGCGGAAATGGATGATCTCCTCGCCGTCGACGCGGAGGGCCTCAAGGCGCAGCTGGCGGTTGCGTTTCTGCAGGCGGTATTCCTGCAGGCGCCGGTAGAGGCCGCCGGAAAGCGGGAACGGCTGGAGCAGGCGGCCGATCCACGCCAGGAAGTTGCTGCCCGCCACGCCCCGGAGTTCGAACGACAGCACCGCGCCCGCCGGCACGCCGCCGGGCGGCAGCGGAAAATACCACAGGAACGGGCCGGGCCGCACCGGCCAGATGCGGCCGAGTTCGCGCCCGTTCAGCCGGACGCACAGGCCGGGAAACGGGTGCGCGGTGGGAAACTCCCGGGAGTGGTCGACCAGCGTGCCGATCAGCTCGAGCCGGCGTCCGGGCACCGGGACCGGGATGCCGAGCGCGCCCCGGTCGCGCAGCCAGGCGGTGGTGCCGCCGAGAAAGATCCGGTGGTGCGGCCACCTGCCCTGCTGGGGCGGCAGCCAGCCGGCGGAGAAGCGCGGATCGGGCCGGATTTTTTTCCTCCAGAGGTTCATGGCGGCGGTGCAGCGGGCGCGGGGCCGGCGGGCAGGTCCGGCGCGTGGGGAAACATCTGCTCCCATCGCGCCGCCTCGGTCAGGAGATTCTGGGCGACGTTGGTCTCGGCCCAGCGGCCGGGGCGGGATTGCCGGCCGGCAAGGAAACCTTCCGCGGCCTTCTCGGCGGCCGGATAATGCGGGAGGACGCCGGCGCGCGCATCGGCGAGCAACGCCTCGCTCCAGGCCCGCCACGCCGCCTGCTCCAGCGCAGGACGCCACCGGCGGAACAGGCGGTAGGAGTTCTCCTCGTTGCAGCGCTGACGGCCGGGCGAGGCGCTGATGTGATGCAGCACCGTGCTCTGCAGGGCGGTCCAGATCGTGTGCCCGGCCGCGCGGACGCGAAAACAAAAGTCGATGTCCTCGCCGCCGTTGACGAAGCCCTCGTCGAATCCGCCGAGTCCGGCGAACAGCGCCCGCGGCGTCACGGCGCAGGCGCCGGTGACGGCCATGACGGCGGCGTAGCCCGGCGTGCCGGGCGACGCGGCGGGCGGGAGGCGCAGGTGCGCCGGCTTGGCGTCGGCGCCGATGACGATGCCGGCGTGGTCGAGCTCGCGCGTGGCGAGGTTGAGCTGCACGTTGCCGAGGCAGCCGGCCCGGGGCAGGCGCGCGAAGCCCGCCAGCAGCGGCTCGAGCCAGCCGGGCAGCAGCTCGAGGTCGTTGTTGAGCAGGGCGAGAAACTCGCCGCGCGCGGCCGCGGCGCCGCGGTTGCAGGCGGCGGCGAAGCCGAGGTTGCGGTCATGCAGCAGCGCGCGGCAGGGCGGGGCGAGCGTGGCCAGCCACTCGCGCGTGCCGTCGGTGCTGCCGTCGTCGACGAAGATGATTTCGTGGGCCAGATCCGCCGGCAGGGTGGCCTGCAGCGTCTCCAGGCAGCGGCGGGTGAGCGCCAGGCAGTTGTAGAGCGGGATGACCGCGCTCACGCGTGGGGCGGAGGGGGGCATGGCATCGGGCGGCCGGTTCAAGGCGGTCATAATCCCTGACGCCGGCCGGCCCGGACCTCAAGCTTTCGGCGTGTCCACCAGCACGCGGCGCAGGTAGTCCGCGTAGCCCGACTTGCCCAGTTTCTGGATGTTGGCTTCGAGCCGGTCGCGGTCGATCCAGCCCTGGCGCCAGGCGATCTCCTCGAGGCAGGCGATCTTCAGGCCCTGGCGGCTTTCGATGACGTTCACGAACTGGGCGGCCTCAAGGAGCGCCTCGTGCGTACCGGTGTCGAGCCAGGCGGTGCCGCGGCCGAGCAGCTCGACGTGCAGCCGGCCGCGCTCGAGGTAGAGCCGGTTGAGGTCGGTGATCTCGAGCTCGCCGCGGGTTGAGGGTTTTAGCGAGCGGGCGAGGGCCACGACCTGCTCGTCGTAGAAATACAGGCCGGGCACGGCGTAATGGGACTTGGGCTCCGCCGGCTTCTCCTCGATGGAGAGGACGCGGCCGTCGGGCGCAAATTCGACCACGCCGTAGGCGCGGGGGTTGGCCACTTGATAGCCGAAGATCGTGGCCCCGGCGGCACGCGCCCCGGCGGTCTGCAGCGACTGGGCGAAGTCGTGCCCGTAGAAGAGATTGTCGCCGAGGATGAGGGCGGACGGATGACCCGCCACGAAATCGGCGCCGATGTGGAACGCCTGCGCCAAGCCCTCCGGCCGCGGCTGGGCGGCGTAGGCGAGTTTGAGTCCGAGTTGGGCGCCGTCGCCGAACAGGCGCTGGAAGAGCGGCAGGTCCTGGGGCGTGGAGATGATGAGGATCTCGCGAATGCCCGCCAGCATCAGCACCGACAAAGGGTAGTAGACCATCGGCTTGTCGTAGATCGGCATGAGCTGCTTTGACACCGCGATGGTCAGCGGGAAAAGCCGCGAGCCCGAGCCGCCGGCGAGGATGAGGCCGCGGCGCGCCGCGGCGGTTGAGGTTGGCGGTTTAGGTTTAGGTCGGGTGCTCACGGACGATCCAAGCTGTCGATCAGGCCTTTTAACATTCGGGAGACGCGACGGAGTTCGTCGAGTATCTTATCCGCGTCGGCCGCCGAGAGGTAACCGAGACGCTTGGCGATGTAAAGACGTGAACGGGTTTCGCCGGCCGAGCCCTTGGCGTAGCCGAGAAATTGCTTGAATTCTGGCCGGGTGTTGCGCTCCGCCCCCTCGGCAATGTTGGAGGAGATGGAGTCGGATGAATCCGTGATCTGGTCGCGGAACGCGAAATCGCGGCAATCGCGGAACAACTCATGAAGGCGCACCGACATCTCCAATGCCCGCTGCCAAACTTCGAGCCTTTCGAACGATTCGTCGGGCATGGCGGGCCTCCTCAACCTAAACCTGGGACCTCAACCTTGTCCCGTGCCCAGCCGCTCGCGCGCGTAGGTTTTGTCCGTGATTTCGCGGCACCACTCGCGGTGGGCCAGGTACCAGTCGATGGTTTTCTCCAGGCCGGTGACGAAGGATTCCCGCGGCGCCCAGCCGAGTTCCCGCTGAATCTTGGCGCAGTCGATGGCGTAGCGCCGGTCGTGACCGGGGCGGTCCTGCACGAAGGTGATGAACTGCGCGTGGGGCGTGCCATCGGCGCGGGGCGCCTTGCGGTCGAGCAGGGCGCAGATCGCGCGGACGACCCCGAGGTTGGGCTGCTCGTTGAGGCCGCCGATGTTGTAGGTCTCGTCGACCCCGCCGCGCTGGAGCACCAGCCAGATGCCGGTGCAGTGGTCCTCGACGTAAAGCCAGTCGCGGATCTGCCGGCCGTCACCGTAGACCGGCAGCGGTTTGCCCTCCAGGCCGTTGAGGATCATGAGCGGAATGACCTTCTCGGGAAACTGGTAGGGCCCGTAGTTATTGGAGCAGTTGGTGGTCAGGACGGGCAGCCCGTAGGTGTGATGGAAGGCGCGCACCAGGTGGTCGCTCGCCGCCTTGGAGGCCGCATAGGGATTGTTCGGCGCGTACGGCCGGGTTTCGGCGAAGGGCGGATCGCCGGGCGCCAGCGTGCCGTAGACCTCGTCGGTGGACACGTGCAGGAACCGGAAGGCGCCGCGGCGCGGCTCCGGCAGGCCCGTCCAATGGCGCCGCGCGCAGTTGAGCAGGCGGAGCGTGCCGACGACGTTGGTCTGGATGAACGGCTCGGGCGAGTCGATGGAGCGATCCACGTGCGACTCGGCGGCGAAATTCACCACCGCGCCAATCGCGTGCTCCGCGAGGAGCCGGGCGACCAGCGCGGCATCGCCGATGTCGCCGTGCACAAAGACGTAGCGCGGATCGCCGGCGAGATCGGCCAGGTTGGCGGGATTGCCCGCGTAGGTGAGCTTGTCGAGATTGACCAGCCGGCGCAGCGGCGAACCGGATTCGGTCAGCCGCTGCCGCACGAAATTGGAGCCGATGTAACCGCAACCGCCGGTGACGAGGAGATTCATGGGTGAACTCGATGGTACGAATGAGGCGGATTCGACGAACAATGGGTCATTGATCGAGCACGAGGCGGAGGCTGTCGTGCCAGTCGGGCAGGCGGAGGCCGAAGACCCGTTCCAGTTTCCCGCCGGACATCACCGAGTAGGGCGGCCGCTTCGCGGGGGTGGGGTATTCGGATGAGCTGATGGCTTCGACCTCGCGGCATTTGCGGCCTGCGACAGGCATCAACTCGACGATGGATCGGGCAAACCCGTGCCAGCTCGTCTGGCCGGAGGAGCAAAGGTGATAAAGGCCACGGCAGGCCGCCGCCTGGCCCGGCCGGGCCGCCTGGTGGAGCGCCAGGGCGGTGGCTTCGGCAATCATCCGGGACCAAGTGGGACAGCCATACTGGTCATGCACCACGCGGAGTTTCTCTCGCTCGCGAGCCAGCCGCATCATGGTGAGCATGAAGTTGGCCCCCCGCGCGCCGTACACCCAGCAGAGGCGGAAGATCAGGTGATCGCAACCGACCTGCTCAATGGCCCGGTCGCCGGCAAGTTTCGACCGGCCGTACGCGCCGAGGGGATTCGGCAGGTCCTCTTCGACATAGGGCGAGGTCTTGGTCCCGTCGAAGACGTAATCGGTGGAATAGTGGACAAGCAAGAGGCCCTTCTTTTTGGCTTCGACCGCCATCACCTCCGGCGCCTCGGCGTTGATCTTCATCGCCAGGGCGGTTTCCGTTTCCGCCTTGTCGACCGCGGTGTAGGCAGCGGCATTGATGACGATTCGCGGCGCTGCGTCCGCAATCCACTTCCGGATGGAGCCCGGGTTCGCGAAATCGACCTCCGGATAGTCCACACAAACCAGCTCGCTCAGCGGGGCCAGCGTGCGGCGCAGTTCCCAGCCCACCTGGCCGACCTTGCCAAACAGAAGAATCCTGGGAAACGGCATGGGGTAAATAGAAGCCAGCGGTCGGAAGCGAGGGAAGCCAGAATCCGCCTAAAAGAGCCTTTCGTCCGGCAGCTCGCGGAGCAACGGCGCCCCGGCGTCCCTTTTCGACAACACCGGCCCGGCCACCGGCCACGTGATGCCGATGGCGGGGTCGTTCCAGCGGAATCCGAGCTCGTCCTTCGGCGAATAAAGCTCGGTGCACTTATAGTGAAACAGGGCGGATGCACTCAGCACGGCAAAGCCGTGGGCAAAGCCCGGCGGGATGAAGAGCTGCCGTTTGTTATCCGCGCTGAGATTCAGACCATACCACTGTCCGAAGGTGGGGGAACGGCGTCGGATGTCCACCGCCACATCGAAGACCTCGCCTTGCCAGACGGACACGAGTTTGGCCTGCGCCATGGGGTTTTGAAAGTGCAGACCCCGCAGGGTGCCCTGTCGCGACAGGGAGAAATTGTCCTGAACGAAATCAGCCGCGATGCCCGCCTCGTGGTAGCGATGGCGGTTCCACGATTCCAGGAAGAATCCACGGGAGTCGCCGTACACGTCGGGCTCGATGGTCAGCAGACCTTCCAGATGGCAGGGAATGATGTTCATGCGCCGGGAAAGGGGTTCAACGGGAGGTTGGTTTCGGCCGGGGGGCCGGGCTGGCCGACGTAGCCGGAACCTCCAAGCAGGTGAATCATGAAAAGGGTGAGGGGGAGAGGGGAGGTGAGGGTGGAAGTGAAAGCGAGGGTGAAAGGGAAAGGGCCAAGGCAGGGGCGGAACAAGTTCACTATGGGTGCCGGGGTCATTTCCGGCGGTAATCGCCGCGGCTGAAATACTTCTCCAGCCAGACGTACATGCAGATGAAAAAGTACCGGCTGCCCATTTCCTTGATCTTGAGCTTGGCCTCGCCGTGCTTGCGGTTCCGCCAGGTGATGGGCGTCACCGTCCACGAATAACCGCGCACGATGGCCTTGAGCGGGATCTCGACCGTGAGATTGAAATGCGGCGAGAGGAAGGGCCGGCAGCCCTCGAGGACGGTGCGGCGGTAGGCCTTGAAGGCGTTGGTGGTGTCGTTGAGCGGGATGCGGAAGAGCAGTTTGATGAAAAGGTTCGCCAGCCGGTTGATGAAGAGTTTCAGCCGGGGGTAATCCACCACGCGCCCACCCTCGACGAAGCGGCTGCCAAAGACGCACTCCCAGCCGTCGTTGAGCAGGCGCCAGTAGGTGACGGCGTCCGCGGGCGAATCCGAGGCGTCGGCCATCATGATGACGCAGGCGTCGCCCGTGATGTGGTCGAGGCCGCGGACTACCGCGCAGCCAAAGCCGTGCGGGCCGGGATTGCGCACGGAGGCCAGCGTGGGCACCTCGCCGCGCAGCTGCTGCAGTACGGTCCACGTCGCGTCCCGGCTGCCGTCGTCGACGACGACCAGCTCGTGCGGCACATGCTCGCGGACGAGCGTCTGGTACAGGTCGCGCACCATGCCCGGCAGCGACGCCTCCTCGTCGCGGGCGGGGATGACCACGGAGAAGAGGGCGAGCGGCGCGGCGGCGGGGGCGGGAGGGGCGTCCGGCATGGCGCAGAAGCAGTCCTACCGCGGCGCCGACAGGTCGAGCCACTCCGGATGGGCTCGGGCGTGCGCGGCGATTTCGTCGAGAATGGCCGGGACCGGAGTCTGCGGCCGCCAGCCCCATTGCCGGGTGGCCTTGGCGTGGTCGAGCACGAGCCACGGGAGATCGAACGGCCGGGGCGTGCCGTCGGCGGCGACCGCGTGCGGCCCGCAATGCGTGGCGCACCAGTCGCTGAGCTGGCGCAGCGACCGGGCGGAGGCGGCGCCGCCCGACACGTTGACCACGCGATCGGCGGCGGAGGTCGCCGGGGCCGCGAACTGTCTTTCGAGCAGCGGCAGGAGGTCGCGCGGATGCAGGCAGTCGCGCACCTGATGGCCGTGGCCGCCGAAGCCGAGATATTTGAGGGGCTGGCGGCTCAGCCACGAGTTGATCCAGAAGGCAAAGATGCCCTGGTCGGGCTGGCCGAACTGGCCGGCGCCGGCCAGCACGCCGCAGCGGTTGACGAAGACGGGGCAGCCGAACGCCTCGCCGTATTCGAGCGCCAGCACCTCGGAGGCCAGCTTGGAGGCGCCGTAAAGCGAGAGGGGCGCGGTGGTGGAGAAGGTTTCGTCCAGCCCCGCCGGGCTGACGCCGGGCGGGAGCGGGGCGGCCCCGGGCGCCAGGTGGAACGCGTGTTGCTTCACCCCCATGGGCAGGGCGGCGAGCGCGGCGATCGAGTAGACCCGGCTGGTGCTGAGCAGGATGAGGCCGGCCCGGCGCTGTTTGCAGTATTCGAGGAGGTTGACGGTGCCGAGGAGGTTGTGCTCGACCAGCTGCCGGCTGCTGGTGCGCCCGTCGACGCCGGCGAGCACGCTGGGATTGGCCGCGGCGTCGATGACCCACTGGGCGTCGGGCAGCGCGTCCAGATCGCTGGCGGCGCGCAGGTCGGCGTGACACAGGCGCACGCCCAGCCGCTTCAGCTCCGCCTGGTTCGATTCGCTGCCGGGCCGGATGAAATTGTCAAAGCCGCAGACCTGATGGCCGGTGTCGTTTCCGAGCAGGCCCCGGGCGAGGGTGCTGCCCACGAAGCCGCACACGCCGGAAATCAGGACTTTCATGGCGGACCCAGCAAAGCAGGACAGGCAGACTAGGAAAAGCGGGAAATGCCTGCCCACTGCCGCTGACGTCGCCACCAAAACCGGAGCTAGAGGGAAAACCGCAAAATGGCTGGAGGACTCGTCCGCTGCCCCGGCGAGGATGGTTGACGCGTCCATGAGCGCGGCGGGGACCCGGCGGCAGCGCGCGACTTCTCTTTGCGGCCTTTGCCGCGGTGCAAGCATTTCGCCGCGGGAGACGATCGCGACAGCCGATGGCGAAATCCCGGGCATGGCTGCGGCCGGGTGGCGTCCAGCGCAGACGATTTCGAAGGGGATCGCGGCTGATCAGAGCTGGGTGAAGCGAGCTGAACCCCGGCGTCGCGATCGTCACCGGGGTGGAAAGCTCACCGTCCATCCGGCCGGATTGATCGGAATGGTGACGGGTTTGCCCGCCCGAATGCGGGCGACGTAATTGGACCAATGATAGTCAACGTAGTCCGGCGAACGAAAGCTGGTCGCGCTGGCCAGCAGACTCAAGGCCAGCAGCGCGCCATTGGTCCACCGGCGCCAGCCAGCCAGTTTCAGTTCGTACACCAAGGACCAGAGCAGGATGACCTTCGGCAGATAGAAATACCGGTCCCCGTTGCCGATCGCGCTGATTTGTCTGAGATCGCCCCGGAATTTGTAGAAGACCGCGGCGAGAAGCAGGAAAACGGCGGCCAGCATGAACCACCGGTGATCCCGCCGGGTCGGCGTGGTGGCGGCCAGCCACAACATCCAGCCGAACAAGGCAATGCCCGCCAAGCCCAGGAGCACAAGGGAGAGGTGCTCGGCAAAGGAGACCGGCATGAATAATGAGCCCGCCAAACGCAGACAGGGCTGCCGCAGCCAATCAATCCAGGAAGAGGCACCGGGCAGCTGCGGCCAGGGATGAGTCACCAGAACAGTGATTTGGACTCCAGCCAACGCCGTGGCCATTCCGGCCAAAGTCCCGGCCGCGCAGGTGCGGCGCCGCAGGAATCGCCACCAGAAAAGCGGCAGCCACAAAATGACAAAGGGACCGGTCAATCCCAGCGGAATGACGCACCCAACGTCCAGGCACCATTGCCCTGGGGTGCGGGCATCATCCGCCAGCAGCAACAGCAAGAGGCCGAGCGCGAGAATCCACTGCAGGTTGGTCAGGTTGTCGAACACTTCTCCGGTGTGCGGCACCAGCACGATGGCGAGCGCCAGCCACGGCCGGCCGGGCAGATCGATGCGCGGCGAAAAACAGGCGGCCGCCACTCCCAGCGTCAGGAGGAAGCTGACGGCCAGGAATACGGTCGGGGCGTAAAGTGGATCGCACGCGGCCGCCAGGGCCGCGGTCAGCCGCGGGACCAGATGCAGATAACCGCCATAGGGCATGAATACCGCGGATCCTCCGGCGAGCACAGCCTGGTAGTAGAACACCGCCCCGTCCTCCGCCCAGAATTGGGGCCGGGCGATGACGCCGGGTTTGCGCAGCCAGAGCGCCACCGCCACGACGAAAAGCGTCGTGATCAGACTGCCGCTTTTCCATCTGCTGGCGGGCGTCATCACCACCTCGGATCACCAATCCGTGACGGGCCGCCCCCGCCGGACCACGGGCCGGGCTCCGAACGGGAGGGAACGACTTTCAGTCATGGTTGCAGCCGCCGCAGTGCACCCGGGATCAGATGGCCGGCTGGCGCTCAAGCCAGGCGGCGACGATCTGCCGCAGGGTTTCCTCCAGGCTCACGCTGATGTCCCAGCGCGGGTAATGGGCGCGCATCTTGCGGAGGTCGGAGTAATAGCAGATGTGGTCGCCGGCGCGGTTCTGTTCGACGTAGGTGTGCTTTTGCGCGCGGCCGGTGAACTTCTCGGTCAGCTGGAACGCCTCGAGGATGGAGCAGGAATTAGCCTTGCCGCCGCCGAGGTTGTAGACCTCGCCGGCGCGCGGCGCCGCGACGAACGCCGCCATGAAGCGCGCCACGTCCAGCGAGTGGATGTTGTCGCGCACCTGCTTGCCCTTGTAGCCAAAGACGCGGTATTCGCGGCCCTCGAGGTTGCATTTCACGAGGTAGCTGAGGAAGCCGTGCAGCTCGACTCCGCTGTGGTTCGGCCCGGTCAGGCAGCCGCCCCGCAGGCAGCAGGTGGGCAGGCCGAAGTAGCGGCCGTACTCCTGCGCCATCACATCGGCCGCCACCTTGGAGGCGCCGAAGAGGGAGTGCTTGGACTGGTCGATGGTGAAGGTCTCGGGAATGCCGTGCGCGTAGGCGGGGTCGGCGTAATCCCAGCGCGTCTCCAGCTCCACGAGTTTGATCGCGTTGGGCGCGTCGCCGTAGACCTTGTTGGTCGACATGTGCACGAAGGGCGCCTCGGGGCAGGCCTGGCGGGCGGCCTCGAGCAGGTTGAGCGTGCCGCCGGCGTTGGTGTCGAAATCGTCGAACGGGATGGCCGCGGCGCGGTCGTGGCTCGGCTGGGCGGCGGTGTGCACGATGGCGGCCGGCCGGAGCTCCCGCACCAGCGCGAGCACGCCGGCGCGGTCGCGGATGTCGAGCTCGTGGTGGACGAAGCCCGGGAGCTCGCGCTGGAGGCGGCGCTGGTTCCAGCGCGTGTCGCCCGGCGGCCCGAAGAAGACCGCGCGCTGGTTGTTGTCGACGCCGTGGACCTGATAACCGAGCTCGCGGGCGAAATACCCGCAGACTTCGGAGCCGATCAGGCCGGACGAGCCGGTGACGAGTAGGATCTTGGCCATGCGAAAGCAGTTGGTATGGGAGAGGAACCGGAGCAGGACAAGATCACAGCGGAGCGGTCGGGCGATTCCCACGGGGGATCGTCCCGCGCAAGATCACACCGGCCAGGACCAAGGCAGCAGAAAATGCCACCGCCGCCGCCAGGGGATTCATGGCGCCGGTCATCGCGGGCGAGGCGGAGACCCATTGACCGAGAAACAGCGCCATTTGCACCGCAGCCAGGGCGAGAAACACCAGGCGGTGCAGCGACAGTGCCGTCCACATCAACAGGGAAAACCCGAGCAACTGCGTAACCAGAGTGCCTTGATGGGCCCGGGCGGAGTCAGGCAGAAACATCAGCGCCAGCCACACCAGCCAGCCCGAAATCCACCAGACCAAGGCCCAGCCCACGATGCCGCCTGCCGCTTTTCGCCCGCGCCAGAGGATCCAAGGCAGGGCGAGGGCCGCCGGCAGCCACCAGCCGAAGATGAGACCGGTGAAGGTGGTCGTCTCGGCTCGGCACCACAACAGAGAAGCCCCTGGCTTGAAGCGCAGGAGATTCCGCCAGTCGCCGGTCCATTGCAGCCGCAGGTTGTTCAACCGGTTGGCCAGAGCGCCGTGCCAGCCGAGCTGGCGGTAACCATCAACCAGCGTCTCGCCAAAACTGCGCGAGTCGGGAGGAATCACCCCGGCCAGATGCCATTTGAGCAGGCGATTGCCCGGTGGTTCGTAATATTTTTGATAGGCGACCCACGGCGCCGCGATCACGGCGAAGGCCGTGCCGGCGACGAGCCAGCGCCGCCAGGCACGGCGTTCGCGCAGCAGCGAAACCAGTCCGAGCGGCGCAAAGCCGAGCAGCGAAAACGCCACGCCGCCGTGGGCCAGCCAGCCGAGTGCGGCGCAGATCCCGCCCGCGGCGTAGCGTCCCGCGCCCGCAGCCTCGTCCGATTCGGGTGTCCACAGCACAAACATACCCAGCACGAGCGCCGCCGCGCCGAGCTTGGGCCAGGTGTAGACCGTGAAGAACAAAAGAAAACCGGTGAAGGCCGTGGCGGCGATCAGGGCGGCGGACTCGCGCGGGCTCGCACCGAACCGGCGCAATATCGCCCACATCGCCGGTACCCACATCAGCTGAAACCACACTCCGCCGGCGCTGGACGCGGTATCGACGTCGATGCCCAGCGCCGCGAATATCGGCCGGGTCAGCAGCAGCCAGCCCGTCTGCAAGGGCGGCCGGTCGCTGCTCAGCCAGTCACCGATCAGTTGTTTCGGAGACTGACCCGACCACAACCGGTCGGCGAAGAGGCGGGGGATCTCGTTGTCGACGGGAAGATTCATCGTGAAGCGATGGGCGGCCAGGTAGGAAAAGGGCGCGTCGTCGAACAGGCAGGTCAACGACACGAAACCCAGGCCGATGAAGCACGCCAATGCGAGCGGAGGCCCCATTTCATTGCCGCCTTCATCGGTCTGCGCCGGTATCAAGAGAATGACGGCCGATGCAATCAGCACCGCCCAGGAGAACCCGCGACCGAAAAGCGGCGAGGCGAAGTAGCACCAGAAAGCAAGGTAGCCGAGCGCAGCGACCCCGGCGACGGCGACGATGGGGATGAGTCCGGCCGGCAGGTCGAGGTGCGACCCCAGGCACCGGCGCACCGCCAGCGCCATCACAAGCAATAGCAGGGCCTGCCCGGCGAAGGCCAGGAGCGCGCGCGGAGCCTCGGGCAGGAAAGCCGGGCGCATGGCCGTGGCAACTGGCTGGCTGACTCCGAGCCAGCCGTGAAGGACGGCGGAGCCGTCGGTGGCAACGATGCGGAAGGAGGCGGCATCCGCCGGCAGCACGATCCGCCAAGGGCGCCAGTGCTCCCCCGGATTGGCGCCGTCAAAATCCATGTGCCGCACCGGACCGGTCGCGGTGCGCACCTCGAGCGCCAGCCGGTTGCCCGGGTCGCGGGGATAGCCGCTTACCATCAGGGTCACCCGGGTCCGGGCCTGATACCAGTCGCTCACAAACGTCCCGGTGAAGGCGTCGCCGTTGACCCAGGATCCGCAGGCGGCGAGCCCGCGCGGCAAGTCGGCATCGTCGGCGCAGTCGGCGTGCTCGGCGAACGGCCCGTGCGCAAAGGTGGCGGATTCGCCAGGCAGGGCGGGGAGCAGCTTCGGCCGGAACGGCCGCAGCGCCGAAAACGCGGCGAGGAGGAGGATTCCGGCGGCCAGCGCACCGATCACCCGGTGGCTTCGCGTAAGAAAACGGGGGCCGATCGACAGGTTCACAGTGGTCCGAAACGCGCCACGGCCCAGGCCCAGATCCAGCCCAGCGGATCGCGCAGGATCCGGATTTTCTTGCCCTCCTTGAACGAACGCGAGCGGTAGGTGATGGGAATCTCGATCGGCCGATAGCCGCGGCGGATGAGTTTGATCAGCAGTTCCCAGTCGAAGTCGAAGCGGTTGCGGGTGAGCGTCAGGCCTTCCAGGCACTCGCGCCGGAAGACCTTGTACATGGTGAAGGGATCCCTCAGCCAGATGCCGAGCGAGAGGTTGATGAGCAGGGTGAACCCCCAGTGCGCCACATTGAGGACGAACGCCTGCAGCGGCTGATGGGTGAACTGGCGGATGGCCCAGCCGCCCGGGCCGTGGCGCGAGCCCAGCACGAAGACCTGGCGATTGCTCAGGATCGGTCGCAGGAGGACCTCGTAATCGGCGAGGTCGTATTCCAGATCCGCGTCCTGAATGAGCAGAATGTCGCCCGTGGCGTGCGCGAAGCCCGCGCGCACGGCGTGGCCCTTGCCCTGCGGCCGGTCCTCCAGCACCAGCTTCACGCTCGGATGATCACCATAGCCAAGCACGATGTCGCGCGAGCCGTCGGTGGAATTGCTTTCCACGATGATCACCTCAATGGCGGCGCCGGAAATGGTCTTGGCCAGCAGGGCGTCGAGGGCCTGGCGCGCCGTCGCGGCCTCATTGAAGACCGGCACGATCACGGACAGCGTGCAGGGTACGGGCAGGGGCTTCATCAGCGGAAGCGGCAACTAGGTCTTGGGGGCGGCGGATTTGTGCTTCAGCCAATAGCCGCGGGCCGCCCCCGCCACCAAGAGGGCCGTTCCCGCGCCGGTCAGGAGGAGCGCGAGCGTCCAATGCGGTGGGCGGTAGGTGAACGTCACGCGGTACGTGCCGCCGGCGCCGACCGCCACCCCCTTGAACGCGTGGTTGACCCGGAAATATTTCGCGGGCCGGCCGTTCACGGTCACGCGAAAGCTGTCCGGCAGCCAGGCTTCCTGCAGCACGATGACGCCCGCCCGCGGCGCCACCACTTCAAAGGAGGTCGAGTTGGTGGTCAGCCGGTAATCCTGCGCCGGCACGACGTGGCGGTCGGCGGGGTCGCGCCATTCCGGGGCCGGCGCGTCCGGGTCACTTTGCTGCACGGCGGCGAACGGCTGTCCGGGATGGCTCCGGATGAGCGCCGCCAGCTGGATCGGAACGTCATAGGAGAGCACCTCGTCGGTGAAAAAGGCCCGCGGCCAGGGGGTGGTGCTGCGGTAAACATCAAGATCAGCCTGCACCACGGGCTGAAGGAGGTTGGCCGGCGGAACGGGCGAGCCGGCGGCGGCGAAATAGTATTTGATGTTGAGAAAGTCGTAGACCGGTTTGAGGAAGGCCAGCGTGTCGAAGTGCACCACCCGGCGCCAATCCCACTCCCGGGCAAATTCGCAGGCGTCGAGCAACTCCCGGTAGTGGAGGTTCATGAGGGCGTCGGGGCCGGAGATCCCCTCCAAACCAACCACGCCGGTCCAGCCGGCGAAGAGGTTGTCTCCGAAACCCACGGCGCGGAACGGCGCCCCCGGATCGGCGCGGACGGTTTCGATGGCGGGCGACTGCGCGGCAAAATCGACGCGCGGGGCCGAATGGAACACGTAAACGTTGTCGCTGAAGCCGGCCTGCATACCCTGGCGCCAGAACATCGCCACCAGGCAGGCCGCGATCAGAAAGCCGGTGTTGACCGTGAGTTCGTGGCGTCGGCGCACCCGCCGGAAGAGCCACAGCAGCAGCCCCGCGGCGGCCAGCAAGGCCCACAGGCTGCCCCAGACAAAGCCGTCGATCGGCAGGTGATCGCCCCACTGCCAGACGGTGAAGGTCTCGCCGGGGCCGTAGATCTGCCGGTGCACCGCCTGGCCGAAGGAGAGATAACTGAAGACCATTGCGCCCAGCAGCAGAAGCACCGTGCCGGCGTCGCCCCGGCCCTCCGCCGTGCCCAGCCGCCGCCACGCGGCGTGAAAGCCGACGCCGGCCAGCGGGATGAGGTGGAGGATCAGCACGCAGGAGAAGGTATTGTCGACGTGCGACACGTTGTTGAGGAAGGGCGCGTCCAGGATCCAGCCGGACGGGATCAGGCCGAAGGCGAGCGACAGGGGCACGAGCGCGGCGGCGGCGAGACCAAGGATGAGGCGGTCGTGCCCGCCGCGGCGCAGCGTAGCGAGAAAGTAAAGCACGCCGAGCATCAGCAGGAAATTGAGCGAGGGACAAAACACCCGCGCCATCTTCTGCAGCGGGCGATAGAAGATTTCGTCGAACAGTCCCAGGATCATGCCGGGCTGGATCTGGAAGACCCAAGCCTGGTCGTAGCTGGTGTAGGCCTGCTGCAGCGTGTCGAGGAACGTCAGCCAGATCGGCGCGCTGAGCAGCGCAAACACGCCGCCGGCCGCGAGCAGCACGCCGAACGTGCGGAGCTTGGCCGGCCAGGGCGGTGCGGCGATGGCCAGGAGGATCGCCCCGGACAGATTAAGGCTTACCAGCAACATGTAGGCCTCCTTGACCGTGCCGCTGTTCATCTCCGCCCAGTTGGCCAGCAGCAGCCAGCCGATCCAGCCGAGCGCGGGCCGCCACGATTCGCCCTGCACGATGCGGACCCAGCAATAAAGAATCCAGGGCCCGTAGCACATGCTGAAAAAGGCCGGATGGTTGATGCGGAACACAAAGAATCCGATGAACGCCGCGGCAAAGCCGGTCAGGGTCGCTGACGGCAGGTGCCGCGTCAGCCGCCACGCGATCAGCCCCAGGCCGAACGCGAACAGCCACTTGGCCACAAGGTACTTGAGATCCCAGGCCCAGGCGGCGCCGTTGGTGATGATGACCAGGAAATGCAGCGGATCGCCGAACATCGACTGCCCCTGTCCGAGCAGCGGGACGCCGGCGGAGTTGTAGCGGTTCCAGAGCGGCAGCTCGCCATCGTGAAACAGCGCGCGGCGCTGCATCATCGAAAATGGCACCTGCTGCCACATGATGGCGCCCGTGTCGGCGCCGCGCGGATTCGCGACGTTCGTGGCGGTGGAATCGGGCACCGTCGGGAAATGGTCATAGAGCAGGTGGGCGCCGAGGTTGGGCGAGACGAAGCTCTGGCCCAGGAACACCACGGGATAGGTGCTGGCGATCACGGCCACGCCGGCCGCCAGGGCAATGGTCAGGACCGGCCGCGGTATCCCCCAGTGCCCCACTTGGATGGCCCGGTCGGCCCAGCGGCGGCGCCGCGATGCCGGCACGGCCCGAAGCGCGAGCAGCAGCGCCGCCGCCGCGGCAAAAAGGGGGAAGTAACACTTCGCGACCGGCACGATCTTGCTGGACACCGGGGGCTCCAGCCGCAGCGGCGCGGGCAGGGCCACCTGCAGAAAGGGATCATTGGCGCCCGGCGTGGTGACGATCGTCAGGCGGTCATCATGAATCTCCTCCGTGGCGATCTGGTTCGCCGGAACGAAATCGCGCGGCGCGAACTTTTTGATGACCCGGCCGGACGGCGAAAGAATGCGGACCTGGCCGAACGTCAGCGTTGCCTCGCGGTTGAGCGGATCAAAGCGAAACGCACGATAGACGCCCGGCGGAATGGAGAAGTTGAGGAGGACCGGCTGGTCTCCCGCGGTGATGTCCACCCGGGTCGAATCCGTCTCGTTGAATCCCCGGCCCAGATCGTAGAACACCTGCGCCATGCCGCCGGCACTGCTCGCCAGCTGCATCTGGTAGGTGAAACGTCCGACCGAGGAACCGGACGACCCCATGAAGGGCAGGGCGATGATGAGGCTGGCAACGGCTGCGGCCATCAGGCACTGCAGGAGGTTCTTGCCGTTCATGTGGGCGAAAATGGTATTTGCCCCGCGTCGCGCAAGGGTCGCAAGGCTATTATTTTTCACTCGGTCCCGGGGCGCATCGCGGGTCGCGCCCCACCGGCCGCTGGCGGAACGAGCGGGGGACGTCTAGAGTTCGGGCTCGGGCCGTCGGCCAAGCGGGAGGGCGAGGAGAACGGCGAGCGCGCCGGCCAGCACGGCGATCGACGGTCCGAGCGCGGCAAGGCGCATGGCCCGGTAGGAGAGCGAAGCCATTTCCACCGGCGCGCTGAAGCCCAACCAGCCGGAGGGACTCGCATCACGAGCCACGAGCCGGAACGCCTGCCGCGGTGCGGGCAGGTACAGCGTGCTCCATTGGCCCGGCAGGGGGGCGGGGCGCGGCGCAATCTCCATCATTTGGCCTCCGGGGGTTTCGGGAACGAGTTGCAGCGAGAGGCCGGGCTGGCGGGCCAGGTCACCGGTCACCTCGATCCTCCAATAGCCGGCGTGGAGGCCGGCGAAAAGGGGCTCGCTGCGCCAGCTGCCCTGGGCGGCGGGACCGGAGGCCGTATACGAACCCCAGGGCGCGGCGGATGACAGCGGCACCGTCGCCGGCGCCACCGCCCCGGCGGCAAAGCTGCCGGCGGGTTCGGCCTGCCCGACGAGCGACACCGGCGGGCGGACACTCACGGGCAGCACGTTGCGGATCTCGTCATGATCCAGGCGCTCGATCAGCGTGTGCTTGTCGGGATAGGGGATGGCCTGATCGAGATGACTTTCGTCGCCGGTGGCGAGGTAGGCGCGGGTGTCGAGTTCGGCCTGCCGCATCTGCGCCCGGATCGGCGGCAGTTCGACCTCGAGCGCCCCCGCGACATGGTGCCACACGCCGAAACCGACGACGCCAAACCAGCCCGCGATCACGGCCGCACGCAGCCATTTCCGTCCGCCGGGAGCCGCGGCCGGCGAGGCGGTCTGGGCCAGCGCGAGGACGTTGACCAGCAGACCCACGGCCACGGTGTCGAGGTAGCGTGAGGCCGGCCAGCCGCCGGTCGCCCCACGGCCATAGGCGGTCGCGGCAAACTGCAGCAGGACCCACAGACCGGCGGCGAAGACGACGCGCTGGCGCGGAGTTGCCTCATCCGCCCGGCGCCAGAAGGCCCAGCCCAGCCCCGCCCACGGCAGCCAGACCAGGAGGCCCAGCGGGGCAAACGATACCGCCGGCCATTGCAGGCTCCGCCAGAGCGTGATGCCGAAGTCGGCGGCGGATTGCGCCCGCATCGATGAATTCTGGGCGACGTCGACCTGCAGCATCCAACCGAGCGCCACGACCGCCAGGCAGGCCAGGATTGCTCCGCCCTGCCTGCGCCACACCTGCCGGGGCCGGTCGCTGACGACCAGCATGAAGACGACCACGGCGGCGGCCAGCATCCCGGAGGCCATGCTGAAGAGCGCGAGGACGGCGCAGCCCAGCCCCCCCCACCAACGCGCGCCGCCCGGAGGAGCGGTCAGCAGCAGGGCCAGGGCGGCGAGGGAAAACCCGATCAGAAAATACTGCTGGGAATGGAAGCCACTGATCACATTCTGCCAGGCGATGGGGGGCGCGGAAAGCGCCGCAACGCTGACCAGCCAGGGGAGGATCCAGCGCCGGCTGAGCAGGGGGCATCCGTAGAGAAAGATCCCGGCCGCGAGCGCGGCATGCAGGGCGGCATTGACGACACACTCCAGGCGGGCATCCCACTGGCCGTTGAGCAACAGCAGGCCGAACGCCAAAGCCCGGGTGCAGGCGACGCGGTGTTCGTTGTGCGGGGCGAAAAAATCGAGGAACTCGAGGCGGTGCTGAAAATAGGGCAGGAAGATCTGCGCGCCTTCCGCATCCCATTGATCCCAGTTGGGCAGGTCGCTGCCAAAGCGGTCGATGACGGTCAGGTCGACCCCCCAGACGAGGGCGAAAAGCGCCGCCGCCAGCAGCCCGAGGCGGACGCGCGCCAGACGGGTGGACATGCGGAAATTCTTTTCGAGCCGGCGGGTTTGGTCAACGGACCATTTGTCCCCGCGACGGTTTTTCCGCCCGGCGCCGGCGCGCGAGGGGGAGAGGCCGGCCGGCTTATTCCAGGCGTCCTTCGCCGGTCTGCCACGGCTTCCAGGAGCGGGGCAGGGCGGCGAGCGAGAAATCGGTCAGCTCCAGCGTGAGGTTGGGATTGTAGGCCGGATCGGCGGCCAGCTCCCCGCCCCACCGCGCGAGCATGGTCTCGGTTTCGCGGCGGAAGCGCTCGCGCTTCTCCTCCGTGTCGTCGGCGCCGCGGCTGGCCGATTCGTGGTGATAGAACTCGGCGAACGGCGTCCAGAGGTTGCGATACCCGGCGGCGCGCACCTTCAGGCAGAAATCGATGTCGTTGAAGGCGACGGCCAGCTCCTGCTCATCCAGGCCGCCGACCTCCACGTAGGTCGACTGGCGGATGACGAGGCAGGCGGCGGTGACGGCGCTGTAATTCTGCACCAGCCGGGCCCGGTTGAAGCGGCCTTCGCCGCCGCGCTCCAGGTCGCGAAAGGCGTGCGCCGCGACCCCGCCGACGCCGAGGATGACGCCGGCGTGCTGGATGGTGTTGTTGGGATAATAGAGCATCGCGCCGACGCACCCGATGCCGGGGCGGACGGCTTGGCCGGCCATCTCGTCGAGCCAGTCGCCGTTGATCACCTCGAGGTCGTTGTTGAGCAGGCCGACCAGCGGGCCGCGCGCCGCCCGCACCGCGCGGTTGTTGAGCGCGGAGTAGTTGAAGGGCGAATCGTCCCGGAGCACGCGCACTCGCGCCGCGCCGGCCCGCGCCTCGAGGGCGCGGAGGTAGGCCAGGGTGTCGGGATCGTCGGAGCCGTTGTCGACGACGATGATCTCGTAGGCGGGGTAGGTGGTTTTTTCGAGAATGCTGTCGACGCAGCGCCGGAGCAGGCGCACGCCGTTGCGCGTCGGCACGATGAGCGACACGAACGGCGGCGGGGCCGGCAGCGGGTGCTTCACCCGCCAGTGGCCGCCGGCGACCGGCAGGAGTTCCACCGCTTCGCCGCGCCGGGCGAAATGCTCGCCGAGCGCCTGGCGGGCGGCTTCGACGTAGTAGGTTTTCTCGTCCGGCAGCAGCGCGGTCGAACCGGCGACCGCGCGCCAGTGGTAGAGCACCTTCGG
>CAZAFS010000025.1:0-19922 GCA_964484165.1 uncultured Opitutaceae bacterium
GGAATTCTAGCATGATCACGTCGCCGGTCTTGTGTTCGCCATTGAGGACAAAAAAGCTGCCGCTGGCCACGCCCGGTTGCTTGATGCCGTTTACCTCTACGGTCGGATTTTTCGCCCAAGTCGGGATACGGAGATAAAGCGGAAAGGTCGCGCTGCCCTCAACAACCGTGATTTTGACCGTGTCGGAAAACGGGAACATGTCCTCTTCACGAAGCTTCACGCTCTTTACACCCACCTCATGCACGCAGCTGCTAGGCCCGTACAGCGCCTTCACCAGTGCGTCGCCTTTACCTTTCAACCACTGGCAGCCGACGTAGATCGGGAACAACCGGTTCAGGTTGCCAGCGCAGCAAGGCGGGATGATCCGCTGGCAGTACGCCTCTACAGTCTGCTCGTGAATAATCGACTGGCACGAACCGATTTGGCAGACGACCTGGTTCGGGGCAGTCTCATAAGCATAAGCATCAAAATCCTTCGTGACAGCACCCAGGCCCGCATTCAGGACGGCGCGCTCTATTTTGTCCGCCCATTCCACCTCCCCGGTCGCTTTGAGCATATAAGTGGTGGCCCAAGTGAAGTCAACTGTGTTGCAGGATTCGTTCGCGGAGAGCGACGTCGTCCCCGAAAGTCCCTCTTCCGAGGAGGGGGCTCCGTTGGCCAGCATGGAAAATCTATCGACCTTCCGGTAGCCGTTCCTGACCGCGTCGATGTATTTCCGGTCCCCGGTCGCCATATACAGGATGACGGGCAGTTTTAGCATCTCATGGTACGTGCATCCGTGGACATCCTGACGTTCGTCCGACTTAAGATCGTCGAACTTGTTCACCTGACGGTCCTCGGGCCGCGAGGCTTGGGCCTCGTACAGATCTACCGCTCGGGTGAGGTATGCTTTCTTGCCGGTTTGCTGGTAGAGCCAAACGAGCTCCTCGATATTTATTATATCGCGACCCCCCTTGATTGGGAATTTGTCGTTCGCATAGTGCCGCTCAAGGGCATCGAGGATCGTGTGATCTTCGGTCGCTTCATATAAGGCCATGAAACCCCGAAAAAAGACCACCTGGGGCCATCGATTCATTAGTTGTCTCTCGATCACTCCCTCGGGCAACGCCTTAGCAATGGCCCCGTAGATTGCCTTTTTTGCTTTATCCAGTAAGAACGTGTCCTGAAGCAACAGCCCGCAGCGAGTCACTCCGTCGTAGTAATAGCCGGTTTGTTCATAGGGCGCCCAACCCACTCCGCCATGGTAATTGGGTCCATCAGGCAGGTTTTCCTGCGCGTTGATCCATATGCCCTGATTGAAGGGCTCGGCGAGCGTGTCCAGATGCCCGGTCAAGCCGTCGCGCTGCTTCAGGAGAAAACTCCTTTGCCAGCCTTCCGGGGATATCTTATTGAGAGGGATATTCCGAAACTCCTCGTATTGCGCCGAGAGAAACTGCGAAGAGATGAGAAAGATGGCAGCAACTAGCGAAGCGTTTTTCATAGCTCAGAAGTGGTTGACCGTCGAAATAAGATAACGGCGTCAATATTACTAGTGTGAGCCGGGCTTGAGAATAGATTTTTCGGTGGAGCTGTTGCATTTTTTGACTCGTAGCCTGGCCGCGGGGGCCGGAATTGAACCTCGCCTTTTGCCAGCGGCCAATAGCGGCCATTCCTGCAGTAGAGCATGGAGCCCTCGGGCATTCACACCTCAGTTCCTACCACGGTTCCCCTTAACGGGTTTTCTCTCGACGTTCGCCACTGAAGAAAATCAAACCGGTCGCCATGCCCATTCGTCCATCGGGATACACCAATTGACCGGACTCGTCTTTTCGAACCAACGTCAGTGAGAGCCTGGGAAGCAGGTTGAGGTTGGTGCGGAGAGGTGAATTTGTCCCTCCCCGGCGGAGGGAGCTTGAAGGGCGACCGGAGCCAAGGATGACCCGCATGCGGGCCTCGCAATGACAGGATTGGAACCGACGTCGATCACGAGCTCACGGTAATCCTTCCGAATCGTCACACGACCGCTGTTCCACGCGGATTGAATGAAGGGGCTATCGTAAACCATTGCGGGGGCGTAGTCGACCGGCAGGCCGTTGACGGAGGGCGGGCGGCTGTGATCCGCGTGGAACACAAACGTATCGCCGCGGAACCCCCGGTAGGTGAGAACCGGTCCGTCCAGACGCCGTTCGGTCGCCGACACGGCGTTACGAAAAGCCTCGTAATCCGCCACCTCCGCCTTTCGGGCCACTTCGATGATGACGGGAGTCCATTCGTCGGCGCAAAGCATCCAGGAACCTGAAGTCGCCGTGGCCGATGCTCCGGTCTCTCGCTGCCAGGAATAGCCGCCACGGGCAGGCCGGACCGCAGCGTAGGCGCCTTGGGCTTCGACAAACACCCAGCCGTCGTGCTGCACGACGTTCGTCAAGCCTTCCTCAGAAATCCATACCTTCATCCGTCCGGCATCACGCGATCCCGGGAGCTTCTGCGTGATCAGCGTGCCCTTGCATTGCACCGACCAGTGCTGATTGTAGGTCAGGTTGATCAACTTTCCTCCAAGCTTTGGGTTCGAGCCCAGCGCTTCACATTCGGGAACGATCCTGGCATTGGGATGGCCGGCGAAAATCACGCCTTGCCACCGATTCTCGGAGAAGAGCATGGACCAGGCTTCCCACGGCTTGGAATCGACCATGAACGTGCCCATGACGAATTCCGGCGCGCACCAAGTGTAACGGTTGATGCCTCCGGCGTCCGGATCGATCCGGTTGTCGGGCCACCACTGGAATCCGGGTACCGCAGCGCCGGGCACGCGGCGCCGCACCTCGAAGACGCCGCGCCCCTGCACGTCCAGAGCGAGGTCCATGACCACCAGCGGCATCCGATAGGTGCTCGTGAGCACGGTGAAATCATTGAACTGTGGTGATGCTCCCGGCCCGCGGCCCAGGTAGAACCCACCCCACCGGCCAACGCGGTCGTCGGAGGCGCTGCGACTCTGGGATCCTTGATAAATGCGCGACATGGCACCACCGCGAACACCATCGATCTGCTCTTCGGACCAGCTCGCCCAAAAAAGGTCCAGCACGCATCGCGCCAGCCGTCGCAGTTCCGGATCATCGGCGAAGTCGTACGCGTTGTAGATGCCCTTGATCGTCTCCGCATTATACCCTTTGCTCGCCACCTCGACGAACAGACCCTTGCGAACGCGCTCGCGCAGGTATTCCTTGAAGTACTCCGTCCATCCCTTGTAGTGCTCGACAACGGACCCGCCGCAAGCGAGATCACGGTTACGGTACTCGGGGCGCTCCTGCAGGAGCTTGAGGAAATGCCAGACGGTCATGAACCGCTGCGCGTGGTGGTTTTCCGTCTCCGGCAGGCGCCACGTTCCCCTGCTCGCATAATCCGCATCCACGAGGTTCGAGTTGTCGTGACAATACACCAGGGCCAGCTCAAGAATGAGCGATTCCGTTGCCGGGTCCAACCGGCCGGCAGCGCGGCTGCCGTTGGCGCCGAAGAACTCCACCAGCCGGCACACGATGTCGGCCGACCAATAGAAGCTGTGATGCTCGTTCCGGACCAAGGCGTCGTCGATGTAGAAACGGCAATTCTCCCGGATCGCGGCGTTGGCCTCCTCAAGAAACTCATCGAGCCAGAAGGCCTTCATCGCGAAATTCGCGATAGAATACGAGAAATCGCGTGCGAAGGCGCCCCGTCCCGCGCTCAAGGGCGGGCGCCGTTCCGCCACCTCGATGTGTTTGCCCGCCAGCGATGCGAACACGGCATCCCGCCGTGCTTCGAAACCGCCGCGCAGCCGGGTCAGTTCGACTTCCGTCCAGGCCTCGCCGCCGCCCCCACCGGCGACGGCGCCGGCGCAACTTGCCGAGGCCATCCCAGCGAAGAGGACGGCGCCATGGCAGAGTGCAAGCCATGCCGGGACGGGAGAACATGAACGTATCGAGTTCATTCGCTGTGGGTCCGATACCTCGAAGCTCGCTTCGACTTGGTGGGCGGAATTGGCTGGGCGGTGAATTGCATGAGGCGCGGAGAAGTTTGCGGTGGTTTGGTCAAATGCCTCGGGGCTTGCCCCGAAGATCTTTACTGTAGTCGCGGCGGACGTCCTCGATCACCACCCGGCCTCCGTTAGCGTTTAGAGTCGCTCGCGATCGAGGCCCTCGTCGCGAAAGCAGCCGTGAAACAGCAGGGTCGGCAGCGCGCCGAAGCGGCGACTTCGACCATGCGTCCAACTCATGGTAACCGCAAGCATGCCCACTTCATGCATGGAGGCGTGGCCGATTCAGGGGATTGTCTTCAGAAGCACCCGGCACAGTTCGGGCACGAACTTCTGGGCGGACGGCGTGAGCAGGGGTTCGGTGCCGAGGCGGACGACGATGGTGTCGAGCGCCGGCAGGATGATGATGTGCTGGCCGCCGGCTCCGGCGGCGTAATAACAGCCGCGCAGGCGGGCGTCGCTCGACTCGACCTCCGTCGTCAGGCGCCACCAGTAAAAGCCATACCACGGCCAGCCAGCGAATTGATTGGCGGTCGACCGTCGCACCCAGGCGGCGGGAACAATCTGGCGATCGCGCCAGCGCCCGTCGCGCAGGTAGAGCAGACCGAAGCGGGCGTAGTCGCGCGCGGTCATGTCGATGAGCGAGCCGCCGTTGGTCAGGCCCTCCGGGTCGCCGCTCCATTGCGCATCGCGGATGCCGAGCGGCTCGAAGATCTTCTCCCTGGCATAGGCGGCGAGCGACCTACCCGTGGCCTTCTGCAGAATGGCGGAAATGAGAATGGGATCGAAGCCGGAGTAGAGGAAACGCTCGCCGGGCGCCCGTTCGGGCGTCTGCTGTTGAATAAAGCCCAAGTATCCCGGCGCCTGATGCATGGCCACCTGCAGCTTCATGTTGTAGGGCAGGCCGGAACGCATCGTCAGCAGGTCGGCGAGCGTGACCCTCGCCAGCCAGCCGGTCGCGTCGGCGGCCGTCCAATCGGGGAACCAATCGGCCAGCGTGGTCTGTGTTCCTGCAAGATACCCCTCGGCCATCGCGATGCCGACGGCGGCGCTGGTGAAGCTCTTTGCCATCGAGGCGGACCCCACCTTGTCCTCCGCCGTCGCGCCGTCAAAATACCACTCCACCTCCAGCCGGCCGCCTTGTACGATCAGCAACGTCCGCGTGTTTTGCTCCCGCACGAAAGTCCTGACCAGAGCGAGCGCAGGCTCGCGGAAAAGACGCTCGTCCTCGGGAGTTGTCTGCCACGCAGACACCGGCCAGAAGTCCGCTGCCGCGCACGAGGATGCGGCGAGCAAGGCGGTGGTGAAAGTGAGGGTGAGATGCCGTATCGCGGGACAGCCGCAACCGGACTCGAACCAGCCCGATAGAAGAAAACGAAGGAAACGGATAGATGCACAAAAGGCAGCAAAGGCCTCTCCGGTCTTTGTTGCCCCTGTTATCTTCTGTGAAAACTCAGATTTGGATCGCATGAGCGCGACAAAACGACGTGTTCAAACGGTCACATGCAGCGTCGATCCTCATTCCCGGCGCATGGACTGGCCGACCTTGCTTTCGCGGAGTTGCTGCCGGAGTTTGGCAACGACGTCCTGATGCGCGAGATCGTTGATGAGATTGCGCACTCGAGCTCGGCAACCGAGAGACGTCGTCAGCCATTGCTGAGGGGAGAGACCTTGGGGTGAGTCTCAAGAAAGACGAAGTTTACCATCGCGGAACGCACCGCTGAATTGATTTTTTGGTGATCTTTTTGCATTTTCCGGCATGCGTTGTTCCGTGCGGCCGGTCAGCCAAGGCGGAAGCAGATCACTGGCGGCGCGCCATCAACGAATCGCGGAAGCCGCTGGCAAACTGTCGCATGAACGCGCGGTTGGTGAAGTTTGCGGTTAAATTAAGTGAAATGGCCTCGCGCCGTGGAGGTCGTTCGATCGATGAAAACCTGATGCCGGTTTTCGTTGATAATGAGTACTTGGCCGATAGAAAACAAATGCCAGCGGGAGCACTCGCGGTGCGATCGCGCCAGGCTCCAGTCACCGTGGCTTGCGGGTCAGTTCGAGGAAGGCCTAGTTGTCTCCAGTCCGACGCGTGTTCAGCCAACCCGTTCACCACCCAGAGAGCAACCGCTGCGGTCACAACCCATGATCCGTCCCACCGGGGGTGTTTCGGACTGCACCATGGCCACATTATGCGTCCGACGAAGAAGGTGCGTTCAGATTGCTCTTGTCGCTCGGCTATTCCGGCCTGTCCAAACCGCGCAGTCTCGCCATATGCCGGCGGCTTTGTTTCCACCCCTACCGGTGCTTGCGGATCCAATCGAGAAGAGCGCGCTCGAACCCGATGTCGTAGCCGAGTAGCTTGGACTCAAGCCACTTGTACCGCAGCACCTCCCCCGTTCGGCCAGAAACTCCTGGTAGACCGACGACTCGGCGAGCAACGCGTTCGCGCGTCCGGCCGGCAATTCCGGTTTGGCCGTCGTCTCCGGACTCGTCGCATCTCGACTGACAACCGTGCCAGCCTTCGCGAGTTGCCCGTCCACAGGACCGGCAACCGATATTGGAGATTCTTCTTGGGGTCTGGGATGCATGACAAACGGTCGCTCGCACTTCTGCATCACGGCTCAGTCGCCGGCAGAACTGAGGCTTACCGGGCCCAGCAAACCGGACCGCATGGGGGTCTTGAACACCTCGTCCTTGAAGAGGCCCGCCAGGTCCGCCCCGCGCGCCAATAATTCGTTCGTCTGCGTGTTGGTGACCCGCACCTCCAGAGTGTTTTCCCCCGGCCGAATGAACCCGGTCACATCAACCTCGTACGGGGCGAACAACAACGGCGGCAGATCGCGTCCGTTCACCCGGACCTCGGCCACGTCCCGGACCTCGCCCAGCCGGAGCACGAGCCGGCGATCTTCCACCAGACTGACGGGCACGGACACAACCGTCGTGTAAGTCGCGGATCCGGAGAAGCCGCGCAGTCCGGGATCCGCCGCCCAGTCGAAGAGCGCGGTCACGGTGCGGGTGACGGGTCCCGCCTTCAGCAGCCAAGTCCCGTTCACTGGGAGGTTCTCAACCACACGCGCTTCCGCGGCCCGGGCAGCCGGCTCATGGCGGTTGCGCGGGTCGAAGACGATGATCCGGGTCTCCTTCGCCGTGAGGATCACCGGCACGCGCACGCCGGACTCCGTTCGGACAAAACCGGTCTCCGGTGAAATCTCCCCCGTCCAGGCGTCCCAGCGCTCCGGTGCCGTCCGGATGGGAAACTCGATCTCCAGACGGCGCTGGGCCTCGGCCTCGTTGCGCAGAAAGAAAACCGTCGCTTCGCCCACGCGCTTCTCGAGGAAGGCCACGTCCTCCGCGCCCGGGGAGAACCGGACATTCGGCTTCACGCCGGTGGCGATCGAGGTCACGATGGTCGGCACGTCAGCGGCCGCTTCCATTCCGCCGAGGAGCGTCTGAATCCGCCGGCTTCGGGCCTCCTGGTCACGATGACCTATCTCGCGCGACGGCACCCGACCGAGGAACACCACGCGCACTCCCGACCGGGCAGCCGCGGCAAGTGCCTCTGCCTGCTCGACACCGATGCGATCGCGACCGAGGACCACCAGGCCCCCGTAGCCGGCGCCGCCGTCGGTGACGAGCCGGCCCCCGCGCGCCGCCGCGCGGCACAGCTCCCTACCCCCGATGCGGTCGCAGGCGTAACCGGCCGCCATCAGCCGTCGTTCCAAGTCCTCACGCAGATCGCTCGAGCCGAGGCGTTCCGAGTCCTCGCATGCTAGGTCCGTATCGAAGATGGCCACGGGCGCCACCGTCCGGCCCGATTGGGAGAGCAGCTGCATGCGCGTGACATACGCGTTGAACGGCCGGAGTAAGCGCCAGAACGGGTTGCGTTGATTCAGCGCGGAGGTGAACGGCAGGGGCGCCACGAACGGATACCACGGCTCGCCCGCGGTGCTCGTCGTGTCGTAGGCATAGCCGTGATAGATGAGCTGGTTGATGCCGGCCAGAAACAGACGGTCGGCTTCGTGCTTCATTGACTCCGGCGTCGTCCGGTAGGGATTACCCGGATGCACAAAGCATTCGGCCGTCGCGAGGCCGCGCCTGCCCTGGTTGGCCACTGAGGAGGCCATCTTGAGGAAGTCCGGCCGTCCCTGGTAAGAGAGCGTCTCGGTCTCCGGGATGTCTGCCAGCCCGTAGATCGTCATCACGTCGCCCTGCGCCCCGTGCGCCTGCACCCGCGCGAGCAATCCGTGGCGGCGGGCCCAATCGCAGAATGGGCCGTAGAAATTGTCCATCAGCAGGTCCGAGACCGTGAGCCAGTAGTCGTGCCGAACGCCCTCGGCCTCGCCATGGGCATCCTCAAAGAAAGGCAAGCCCGAATAGGTCGTGTAGTTTTCGCCGCGTCCCGGTTGTTTGATGAACGGCAGCCAGGGCACCAGGTCGTATCCGCGGCGGCGGCGAAACTCGTCAAGAAACGAGTCGGTCCAGAACAGATCGGCCTCGACCTCCAGGCTGTCGCAAAAAACCGCGCGCAGCCCGTGGCCGAAGAAAGCGCCGATCTGCTCCGACGCCGAACCGCCCACGGCGCGCAGGTGCACGTCCATCGCCGCACGATCGAGATGATCGAGCACCCGCTGCGGATGCTCCCCCACCCCGCCGAGCACGGTTTTGTCGGCGGGGTTTTGCGCAAAAACGAAAAGCTGCCATTCGCCCTCCGGGACGTCCCACGTCAATCGTCCGTCCGTATCGAGATGATCTGTGAGCACGACCGCCGAGCCCGGATCGAGCCGACCGGATTTCTCGACCCGGTAGCGCTGTTGGCCAAACCGCGGCGGCGGATCCACCATGCTGGCTTCGGCCGCCGTCCCCCGCACGGCCACCACCGCCACGATCTTCTGCTGCGCGCGCATGGCCGCGCGTTCGCCTTCCGAAGGACGCTTCCAGCCCAGGATCTCGTCGATCGCATCGGGCTCCCAATGTTTCAAGAACACGGGCAACTCGACCTCCTCCTCCAACCGGGCCGGCCCACGAACGGTCTTGTGGGTGAACCGCAACTCCCGCGTGGCGTGGCCCAGGTCGATGTGTGCGCCCCCGAACGGCCACCCGGACCCGAAGGTCAGGTCGACCCACATCCGCCGCGCGCGGGCCTCTTCCAGCGCCGCCCGCACGTGCGCCCAGAACGTCGGCGTCAGGTAGTCATGCACTCGGGGCGACACCTCCGATCCCAGCCCGATGCTGAACGGCTGGATTTCGGCCCCGCCGAATCCGGCCTCGTCGAGCAGCCCGATCTCCCGGCGTAGCTCCTCGTCCGTCACGTTCCCCCCCGGCCACCACCAGCGCACCATTGGCCGGAAGACCATGGGTGGCGAACGAAACTGCTCGCGCACGGTCGCGGCCGGCGCCGCGGCCACCAGCGCGCCGCAGAAACAAGCGAGCAAGGCAGCCGTGCGCTTGGGGTCCTGACCGCGAGAACGCCGACTGGCGGCCTTGCCGGCGGAACGAACCGACTTACGCCTTCGGCTCATGACACGGAGATCGACTTTCAACCAGAGGTTTGAGAGTCGCATTTTTCGGAAATATTTCACTGGGTTCCGCGGCTTCCCGTCCCGGACTCCCGGGAATAAGCACATTCGGTTCGGTGTAATGGGGCGTCACCTGCGGCTCCAAGACGCGATTCTCCGCCCACGATGGCGGCCGATCCCATTCCAGGCACGATGCTCAAAGTAGTCGAAAGCCGGCTTTGGACCGACGTTTGTCATGTCCCAAGCCGCTAAGCCGACAAAGGCGCCCGTGAAGCCGAAATTTGGGACCGGATCAATGTTTTCGACATACTCATCGCTTAGGATGAGCGCATCTTCCGTACTGCCGACCGGCCGCCATTTGCCGTGGCCCCTGATTCTGAAGTAGAATTTCAGGAATCTTTGTTCACATACGATCCGAAGGTCCACAACGTTCACATTCTCAATTGCTACTTGGCCGAGGTCCTCCATCCGCTGGCAACCACCGACTCCCTTCCCGCAGACACCGATGATTGGGCCATCTACGCTCGAGAAGCCCCGGTACAGGAAATACCAATGACGGGTGTCATAGTAGCAGGCCAGACCCGCCCATTGTTGAACCTGCGACGGCCGATAGCAGAGGCGTGTTTCCGCTACAACAGCGTTATTTCCAACCCGCTGGAAGACAGCCGCAGGCGCCTCGACGCTGTCTAGCAGGCAGTGATTCGGATGCAGCGTCAGCCAACCCGGCCGCTCGGTAAGGCTCATCCGGTCAAGCGAGGGCTGGCGCAGGGTGTTCCATTCGAGCCTCAGCGTCGCCTCGTCAAAGTGGTCCATTTCCGGCCTTGCTGGGAACGGATGGGGTTTTAGCCCGAAATCGGGTATTTCAAGCTGCGGCTCCCGGCGATCAAGCCGCAGCCAGTCATCGTCATCCCAGCGCCCGCGTGTTAAAAAGGTCTCCCGCCCGCACAGGCTCATTCGGTCGACGGGGCGGCTGGCAAGGTAGACGACTGCGACGCGGTCATCGTCAAGGGTGAGAAAGTCAGCATGCCCGGCCCGCTGGATCGGGTTGTGGATGTCGTGGCGTGCAGTAAGTATAGGGTTTTCCGGATGCACCTCGTACGGACCACGGATGTTCCGCGATCTGACCAGTGTCGCGCAATGGTTGTACTCCGTACCACCTTCGGCAATGCTGAGGTAGTACCACGCATTCCGAAAGTAGAGCTTGGAGCCTTCAGGCGTTCCTGCACCAGTTCCTGGGAAGATGTTGCACGCCTGCCCGACGAGTCTTCGCTTGCGGGGATCGTATTCCTGCAGGAGGGTTCCGACGTGCCCCTCCATGCGATGGTGGCCTTCGGGCGATCGAATCTGCTGGGTGTTGAGCAAATACTTCCGCCCGTCGTGGCCGTGGAAAAGCGACGCGTCATTTCCCGATGCGTTCAGAAAGACCGGGTCCGACCACGGGCCCGTGATTTTCCTGGCCGTAGTGAGATAGTTTGGAGATTCGTAGCCGCGGCGGCGGGATCCGGATGCGGGCGAGAATACCAGCCAAAATAGCCCGTCGGCATAGGTCAGACTCGGTGCCCAGATCCCGGCCGAATCGCCAATGCGCCGCAAGTTCACCAGGCGCTCCTCCGTCAGAGCGTAGCACAGAAGCTCCCAATGTATGAGATCGAAGCTGTGGTAGATGGGGACCGCCGGCCACCATTGAAAGCTGGAGACGGCGATGAAGAACTCGCGGCCGCGGCGGCAGATCGCAGGATCCGGGCTGAAACCCCGAATGATGGGGTTCGTTAGTTCGCCGTTGTTCATGATCGGGCTGAATATCAATTTTGCCTATGAGTGCGGTCGCGAACCTGCCGGCTCGACGTTCAGAACCACAATATCCAGGTCACAGCGGGGCGTGGGGTCGGTGTCCTTCCCGAATCCCTGCTCGGGCCACACGAACCTGACCGTCTCCGGCCGGAAATCCTCGCATATACCCATCCGTTCCGGGGTATTCTTCGCTCTTAGAATTGCGTCGATGATCTGTCGTTTCGTCATATCTGTCCGCTCGGATCAGCCAAGGGAAATTCTCCCATCAACTGGGGTTACAGTACGATCAGGGCAGTGACCCAACCTCCCGACCTTACATGAACGCCTCCCTCTTTCAATGGACAATCCGGGTCGGAACTTGCATTTTTATGATATGAGTGCCGAGGCGCCCGCTCTTGCTCCGCGTGCCTTTTCGAACGAAGTTTGCTGGCTTCGGGCGGCCGGACATTTCTTCGGAGACTGGGACTACGTTCCGGAGCCGCTGACCTCTTTGCGGTATTGGGACGGCGTGGTCTGCGTCATCTTCCGAAAAAGCAGCGTGAAATAGGCGGGATTATCAAAACCAGTCCGATAGCCAATCTCAGAGACGGGAAGATCGGTGTCGGTCAGGAGCATTTTTGCACGCGTGATCTGGAGCGTGTGGACAAACTTGATGGGAGTGATCCCGTATCGGGCGCCAAACGAACGGCAGAGGTGGGCATAACTGTAGCCCAAACCGCCGAGAATCCTCTGGATCGGCGGGGTCTTGGCGGCACTCCAGACCGCATTCTCCAGCGCATTGCGAACCCGTTCGGCCAATTCAATCCGATCGCCATATACGGCTTCCGTTCGATTTCCTGGATCGAGAATCTCCAGCAGTAGCTCCATGAGCAAGGCGCGGCTGACGACTTTCCCGTGCGTGCTTCCATACTGTTGCATCATGGTGAGACGCTCGTGTATTTCGATGGCGCGTTTGAGATTTGGCACCTTCCCGGCGATGATACCCTTTGGGACAAAGTCCGGAGCAAAGCGAAACAGATCGGTTTGGGGTGTCGCCGGGTGAAACGTGACCACCGGAGTCCGGCCATAGGGCCCCTGGTAAACCCAGTCGAAGTGAGCCCAATAGCGGTGGCCGACACGCTTGCCCGCGTTGTAGCTCACATGCCATCGTCCCGACGGAATGATGATAAAGCTTCCAGGAGGGCATTCGTATTTCATGCCTTCAATCTCCACTATGAAGAGCTCGCCGGCAAAAAAGACCAGCTCGTGATCGTAAATCACGCGCAATGCTTCCAGCCAAAAGTCGGCGGCGATCGCGTGATTCGTGCAGGTTAGAAACGGGATGCCGGGCCCGGCCGGACGGATGGAGGGGGAGATTAGTTCAAGCCAGTGTCTAGTCACAAAAAGTCATTTTTGTGATAGAATAAATGGAAACATTGCGTGGTCAACCGTGTTGCTGACGTCATAGTCGCCAAGATCAGGCTGATAACTGCTCTGTTAAACTGCAATGCCTTGCCTTCGACCGAATAGGATGCCGTCCGACCATAAGCCGGCACTGATGTGTGCCGCCGTTATCGCTGTTTGGGTTGCACTGACATCGCCATTTCTCTTGCGGCCAGCCACAAAACAACGACGCACATGAGTTATATCTATAAAGATAAACTGAGAAGGACGCTGCTGGATATGCATATTGCGGATTGGGACGATTCGTTCCTCTCGCAGTTCGATCCCGACGCTTATTGCCAAGCATTGAGGACCGCGCATATCAACGCGCCGATGATTTACATTCAATCGCATCTCGGCCTCTGTTACTGGCCGACAGAAACGGGGCAAATGCATCGGGCTTTTCGCGGCCGCGAAAACATGATTCGGCGGCTGTTTGATCAATGTCACCGGCAAGGCATGGCGGTTGTGGCCTACTACAGCTTAATCTTCAATAACTGGGCCTACGACCGCAACCCCGAGTGGCGGATGCGCGATGTGAATGGTGTTCCATCACGCGCCGACGGCAAGCGCTATGGAGTCTGCTGCCCGAACAACAGGGAATACTACGATTTCACACGGCGGCAGATCGCCGAGTTCTGCGGCTACCTTGAATTCGAGGGGATTTTCCTCGATATGACCTTCTGGCCAATGGTCTGCTATTGCGACGCCTGCAGGCAACGCTGGCAGGACGAGGTCGGCGGTGACATGCCGATCGTGGTCGATTGGAAGGACGCGCGTTGGAACTTGTTTCAGGCGAAACGCGAGGAGTGGCTCGGCGCATACGCGCGTTCGGTCTCGGATGAGATCAAGCGCCTCAAGCCGCAGTGCGCGATTGAGCACCAATACGGCACGGCCATTTCCTTTTGGATGCGCGGCTGCACCGAGGCGATATCCGCGGCGAGTGACTACGCCGGCGGAGATCTTTACGGCGGATTCTCGCAGCAGTCCTTTGCCTGCAAGCTCTACTATCACCTCACGCAATCTCAGCCGTTCGAATACATGACTTCCCGGTGCTACGAGTTCCTCAACGAGCACACGAGCACCAAGAGCCGCGACATGTTGATGCGAAGCGTGATGTTCACCTATTTCCATCACGGCGCCTGTCTGTTGATCAACGCGATCGATCCTGTAGGAACTTTCGATCGACGTACTTACGAGCTATTCGGCGACATCTTCGGCGAGGCGATGGAGATGGAGCCCTATTTTCTGTGCGGCGAACTGGACTATGATGTCGCGATCTATTTCGACCTGCGCGGCAAGATGGATGTGGAGCTAAACGGGGCAGTCCTCGGCAGTCGCGAGGAGAATAACACCACGATGCCCCACTATCTGGGCTCCTTCGGGGCGGCGAAGATCTGTCGGAAAAAACACCTCCCTTACACGGTTCTGAACAACTGGAGGCTCGACTTGGCTGGCAGACCGCCGAAGATTCTGGTCCTCTCCGATGTCCCGAATATGCAGGCTCCCGAAATCGAGAAGGTGGCCGCCTACGTCAAAAAGGGCGGGCGTCTGTATCTCAGCGGGCATTCCGCACCGGCGCTGGTAGAGGATGTCTTCAACGTGAAGTTCGCCGGATTCACCGAACAAACGGTCACCTATTTGGCGCCCGTTGATGGACGGGACGTCATGCGAGGTCATTTTTCCGCAAAATACCCCTTGGGAATGTTCGAAAAGGCCGCGAAGCTCGATGGCGATCCGCAAGGCGAGGTGCTGGCCACGATCACACTGCCCTACACAATTCCGAACAAAAACTCCATCGACATGTGGGCGAATCTCGCGGCACGCGCTGACGTTTCGAATATCGAGCGCGAGCCAACGTACAAGTTCGTCAGCATACACGCAGACCCACCGGGAGTTGCGACGAGGTTGCCAGGCATTCTGAAGGCCAATTATGGCGCAGGGATGGTGATTTGGTCAGCGCTTCCGATCGAACGTGCCGAGCGGATCCAGCATGACGACATTTTCGAGGGATTGATCAGGGACCTCATGGTTTCCGATGGCTTTAAATTCAAAGCAACAGCGCCGGAAATCGTGGAGTTCATCCTGTTCGACGTGCCGGAGAGATCGGAGAAGACGCTCGGCATTATCAGCGTTCAAGAAGGACACTACGACGTACCGGTGCACGACATTGAAATATCAATCCGCTCCGCCGCTCGTCCCATGAGGATTTCGGCGTTTCCGAAGGGAGCGCCGGTCGCGTTCACTTTCGAAGACGGCTACGTCAAAGCGCGCATCGACAAGTTATCGATGTACCGGCTCCTGGTTTTCCACTACTCCTGATCCCTCCAACCGCATGGCCACTTTCCCTATGTCCGCAAAGCCTACTCACTCCCTGCAAACAGTCAGCGAAAACGTCAAAGGCATCGTCGAAGGCGCCCTATCCGAAACCGGAGGTCTCTTGCGCCTCGCGCCTTGCTGGGTTCCGCGCTCGTTCCTCCACCCGGGCAAACGACTCAAGCTTCATCCCGACGACCTCTATGCCTTTGGACTGAACCGCGGCGGCATCGACGAGCGCTGGTTTGCCTCGACAACTCCCACCGCGAACGACAATCGCACACCGGACGAAGGCCTCAGTTATGTTGTAGCCGATCGTCGCCGCTTCACGCTCACTGACGCAGTGAAGGAGTGCGGCCCATTGTTGATCGGTGAGTCAATTTGGAACCGTTATCGAAAGTGGCCGGTTTACTCCAAGTTTTTCGATAACATGGGGCCAATTCCGCACCACATGCACCAATCGCAAGCTCAGGCAGCGCTGGTCGGACAGGAAGGCAAACCGGAGTCGTATTACTTCCCGCCCCAGCACAACGCGACCGGCAACAATTTCCCTTACACCTTCATGGGACTCGAGCCGGGCACGACGAAGGCGCAGGTGCGGCGCTGTCTCGAAAGGTGGCAGAGCGGCGACAACGGCATTCTCGACCTGTCCCGCGCTTATAGGCTCGAGCCCGGCACGGGCTGGCTCATCCCGCCCGGCGTGTTGCATGCGCCCGGGTCGCTTTGCACTTATGAGCCGCAATGGGGCTCGGATGTATTCGGCATGTATCAGTCGCTCGTGGAGGGGCGGGAGGTTCCTTGGGCACTTCTCGTGAAAGATATGCCGAAGGACAAGCATCAGGATCTCGACTTCATCGCGGATCAGCTCGATTGGGAGGAAAACCTCGATCCGAATTTTAAGAGTAATCATTTCCTTCGGCCCATATCGGTGGCAGACACCACGACGGAGGGTTATGTCGATCGCTGGATCGTGTATGGCAGAATTCGCGGCCAACAGTTCTTTACGGCCAAGGAACTTACGGTTGAGCCGGGCATAAAATGCACGATCCTCGACCGTGGTGCATACGGTCTTATTACGGTGCAAGGGAAAGGGAAGATGAATAACCTGACGCTGGATTGTCCGAAACTCATTCGCTTTCACGACCTCACCGAGGATGAGGTTTTCTGCATCGAGGCGGCTGCGCGTGCGGGTGTGACGTTTGAAAACACGAGTAAAGTTGAGCCGTTGGTTGTGCTGCGCTACTTCGGCCCGGAGGCAAATCCAGACGCACCGGAGATTGGCGCGCATTGGCGGCTGTGAAGAGTTTGCACCAGCTCGGCAACCGCCGCGTCGGTCATCGTATCCGATACATCTACATCGAGCCGGGCAGTCCCTGGCAAAATGGCTTCGTGGAAAGCTTTCACGGCCGATTCCGCGACGGGTGCCTTAACTGCGAACAGCTCTGGTCCCTCTCCGAAGCCCGTGTCGTGATCGAAGACTTCCGTCAGCACTACAACACCCGCCGGCCGCACAGCAGACTGCGCGACCAAAGCCCGGCCCGCTTCGCCGCCCAACTTACTCCATCCTTGGCTCCGGTCGGGCTTCGCCCTCCCTCCGCCAAGGATGGACAACCCACCACCAACAACCCAACCTCATCACATCCAAACCGACTCTGACCCTGGTCCCAAAAGGTGAGTCCGATCAGGGTCCCTGAATGTCGAGGTGCCACTCTTCACGCATAGGTCGTGTGTCCACGAAATCGAGGCAATCTCAGTGCTTAAGGCAACGAGTCTTATAAGCCCGCTGTTTCCGCAGTATGCGTACTAATTGGCCTTCCGCAGCGTTGCCCGGTTGTGCCCTGCCAACTGAGTATTTGCCGCTCAGGGTGGCGAAGTGCGATCCACCGCCCGAGGATGGGTTGACGGACTGCCCGGGTCATACGCTTCTTCCTGTCGAGGGCTCGTGGTGATCTTGCATTCCACCCAGCTAAAATGCGTCCTATCAGGAAACTCATGGTAAAGAAGACCCGGCTTGTGCCGTTCGAGCGACCCGGCTATAGTCCCATCGGGTCGTGCGATAAATGTCGGCCAGCAACTGTAGGGAGCGGACGAGTTGTTTGCGACAACCCAAAGATCGCTCTCCAACGCACGTATCCGCACTTGGGCGGGTATGACCTCATCGAGCGGCGTCCCCTTTCTAAATCGAGCATTGTAGAAGGAGTGCAAGACGACCTGAACGCCCTGTTTTTTGTATGCGGCGTACAAGTCGGAAGACCCGGAGTCGGCACAGATTAGGAGCCCAAAACACACGCCCTGCACAGTAAAGAGCGCCAAGTGTTCACCCCTGCTGTAGAATTTCGTATCAACTTTCGTAAGCCGGGACTTGTCGTATCGCTCCACAATCTTGCCTTCAGCGGAAATGACGTAAAGACAATTTGTCGGTTTGTCGTTTGGGCCGATATAGTGGGTTGATCCCAATACCACCCATACCCCGCATTGTTTCGCCAAGGATACGATGTTGGCAGTCTCTGTGCGAAGCTGTTCCCAATTATAATTCTCGAATGATGGAACGTCGCTTCCGGCATATCCGGACAGCGCAGCCTCGGAGAAATGCACGAGATGCGCGCCGTTTGAAGCTGCTTCCCTGATATAGCCTTTGATATAAGCCGCGTTTCGACGAATGTCCCCCGATACCGGAAACTGACACGTGGCAACCTTGACCCTGGCAGTCGGCCGCCCTTGTTGTTCTTCTTCGGCAGTGTTCTTCTTCTCCACCCTTTCCCTGGTTGTTGTTTCAAACTTGGATGAGTTCTCAGTACGGGCTGAAAGCATAGCGGCGAGAGCTAATGCGCTCACTAATCCGAGAGTTCTGTGGCAACACATCATTCGTCCTCGTTCTCCTTGAGGCTCCATAGTCTTGCAACGCGCATGGTCGGGTATCATGGGAATTTTCACAACTGTTTGCGAGAAAAATTCCATCCCCATCCGATCATGTCCTTTCATCCCCTTAAATCGATTTTTCTATCAGCCGCCGCCCCAAGCAGGGCCTATTCACGAAGTGGATGGAAACGAGGTGAGCGGACGGTAACGGCGGCGAGGGCGCGGCGGTCATGGTTCTCCGCCATGCAGGCGGCGAAGTCGGTAGTGGTGAGGTGGCGGGCGTTGGGTTGGCGGGATCGCCACTCCATGAAGAGGCTGTTCGCCAGCCGGGTGAAGATGGCGTGCAGCGCGATGGCGTTGGGTGCGCGCAGGCGGCAGCGGCCGTCGTTGCGGCAGGCATCGAGGCGGGCGGGCAGTCCTTCTCGATGCCCCAATACTGGCGGTTGGCGTCCAGCCAGGCGGCCGCGTCGAGGGCTTGGGCCGGGCGGCTGGTGAACAGGGCCACCGTCTCGGGTTGGCGGCCGGTGGTCGCGCGGCGCAAGCGTGCCGCTTGGGCGGCAAAGGGGAAACCGACTTCCTCGGCGGTGACCGGGCGCGTCACCAGCGTGCGGGTGGTAGTGCGGCCTTTGTTCCGCTCGGTGCGTTCGAGCCGGCGGACCTCGCCGGTGGCGGGTGGAAAAAAGGGACGCAGGGATCGAGAATCACGCGCTCGATATTGGCCAGCACGGTGGGATGATTGCCTTTGACCGTCAAGAGGTAGTCGGCGTCGTGGTCGAGCACCAGTTCGCGGGCGGTTTGATCCTGGGTGTGCAGGGCATCGAGCCTGACGGTCTTCCCGTCGAGATCGAGCCGCGCGCACAGTTCGCGGGCGGCGACGATCTCGTTGGTCTTGTCGGCGCCGCCCACGCTGCCGAGGTAAAGCTGACTGGGCACGGTGACGGCGGTGACGACGTTGTGGCCGCCGCTGTGCTTGGGGGGTTGCCGTCGAGCACGATCAACTCGTCGGGCGGAGGCGCGCCGCGCACCTGACGCGGGTGGGCGAGCGCGGCCTGTTCGACGGCACGGGGTCCCAACAACAAAGTCAGCGGCAAGAAGCGCCGACCAGATTTGCAGACGCACCCCGTCGGGCGAGGTGCTGAAGAATCCGCGCAGCCGCAGGTGCTGCTTGATCCAACGCCAAAACAGTTCGATGCCCCACCGGCGGCGGTCGAGACTACACGCCCTTTGGAAAATCCGAGCCCTGCCACGCGATCACTTGGGTCGCGGTATACCCCAAAAATAGTCGTTTTCTGTTCCCAGTAGCGGAAGTCGGTCTAATATAGATACTTGTTCTCTTTTTAAGGGACGACTCTTTATCGGCCATCCCGACGCCGGCCAACGCTCCGCAATCCTCGATTCCATCGTCGTCTCGTGCCAGCGGCACGGCAAAGACCCGCTCGCTTATCTCCGTGACGTCTTGAGCCGGCTGCCCGCGATGACCAACCAGGACGACCTCGCCGCGCTCACTCCGGCCCGCTGGCAGCCAGCCTCCTGACCGGATTACGATTGGTCACCACTCGTAATCCGACTGGTGACATCCCTCGTTACGTGTGGTCACCATCCGTAACTGTCCAGAAGGCCCTCGGCCGGACGTTTACGTCTCTCCAATTCCTTGCAGGCATAGACCTGACCGCCTCGTCCGAGGCCACCTTGCCGCTGTCCCACCGATCGGCTTGGTCGTTTTGCAGTTGCGCTATGGTCGACGCTACGAGCACCCGATAGGCGGTTTGCCGCTGCCTGCGTACAGTCGGATTGTCAGTATCAAATTCCCAACTCAAGCGTGGCTGCCGCTCGCCAATGCCGAGCGGTTGAATCGCATATTCACAGCACAAGTGGACAGGAAGCAGACTCCCGCGTGCGGCGCTGGCGAGCGCCGTGTTCATCCGGGTGCCGGCCAGAGTATTCGCGGCAACGTAGCCCACGTCTTTGTCCGAAGCCACAACGAACGGAGACAAGATGACAGTTTCTTCGTTGTCATTCTTCTCCGCCGGGCTCGCCGTGGGGGT
>CAZAFS010000026.1:0-5688 GCA_964484165.1 uncultured Opitutaceae bacterium
AGCGCCGCGGACTCAGCTTCCAGCACGCGTCGTTCGGCGACTCCGATGCGCTTTATGTCGGCGAAACCGTCTACGCCGTCGGCACGCCCTACGGCCTGACCCGCACGGTGACGCGCGGCATCATCTCCAACAACCGCCGCTATTTCGAGGACGTCGAGGGCGTGCGCGGCTACGAGACCGGCACGTTCAACACCTGGCTGCAAACGGACGCCGCCATCAATCCCGGCAACAGCGGTGGGCCGCTGGTCACCGAGGACGGCAAGGTCGTCGGCATCAACTCCCGCGCCTACATCGGGGCCGACAACCTGGGCTTCGCCATCCCGGCCAACGTGGCCCAGCGGGTCGTGGACGAGCTGCTGGCGCACGGGAGCATCACGCGCAGCTACATCGGGCTCCTGCCCGGCACGCTGCAGGACCTCGAGCGCTTCTACGGCCTCGCGCTCAACACCGGCATGCTCGTCAACAACGTCGATCCGGGTTCGCCCGCGGCCCGGGCCGGGCTCCGCGGCGGGGACATCCTGCTCGCGATCAACGGCCAGCCGGTCGACGGGCGGTTTCCCGAGCAGCTGCCGCCCATCCAGAACATGATTGCCAGCCTGCCGGTCGGCTCGACCGTGAACCTCCAGGTCAAACGCGCCGGCCAGACGCTGGCCGTGCCGGTCGTCACGGAACGGCTGGAAACCCGCATGGGCGAGGAGTGGGCCTTCGACCGGTGGGGCCTCAGCGTGCGCAAGGTGTCGCGCGCCTACGCCCGCGAGAACCAGCTCACCAGCGACATGGGCGTGATCGTCCTCGGCGTGCAGAGCGGCTTCCCGGCGGCCGTGGCCGGGCTCGCGCCGGGCGACATCATCACCCGGGTCAACCAGCGGCCGCTGATCGAACTCGAGACGCTGAAGGGCATCTACCAGCAGTTTGAACGCAAACCCGAATCCCTGCTGGTCGAGGTCATGCGCGACCGGCGCATTTCGCTGTACATTTTGAAACCATGAGCCGCCCCTGCCGCCCCGTTCTGCCGATTCTCGCCCTGCTGCTCGCCCCGTTGTGGCCCCTGCGCGCCGCCGACCTCCCCGACCTGTTCGCCCAGCGGGTCAAATCCTGCGTCACGGTGGAGTTTCTGGTGGAGAACGAGCTCGACCGCCAGCCGGTCAGCGTCCTGGGCGTGTGTGTCGACGCCGACGGCACGATCATCCTGCCCGGTTCGGCCATCGGGTCGCGCGTCTCCATCCGCCAGCTCAAGGACTTCAAGGTCCACCTGCCCGACTCCTCCGCCATCTATGACGCTGCGTACCTCGGCCAGGACGTGCTCACCGGCTGGCATTTTGTGCGCGCGGAGGAGAAGGCCCGTTCGCAACTGGTGCCGATCACCGCGTGGGCGCGGCCGGACACGCCGGAGCTGCGCCTGGGCGACGAGGTCTGGGGTGTCGGATTGCGGGGCAAGGATGAGGATTACCGTCCCTATTTGCTCATGAGTCACGTGGGCCTCATCGAGGCGCTGCCGCAGGTGACCGCGATCGCCGAGGCGGAGGTCGCCGGGCCGGGCCTGCCCGTCTTCAACCGCGACGGCGCCCTGGTCGGCCTCGCGCTCAATTCGTTCGGCCAGAACTATCTCATGTTCTCGCGCCGCGAGCGCGGCCTGCCCGTGGTGCTGGTGGACGTCGAGGAGAGCAGCGTGTTCTTGGCCGGCCGGGAAGTGCTGCCCTTTCTCGGGCGCCGGCCCAAGGACCCCTCGGGCCGGCCGCTGCCCTGGCTGGGCGCGTTCGGTCTGGAGCCGGTCGATCCCGAGGTCGCCAAGTTCCTCAAGCTCGAGAACCAATCGGCGCTGGTCGTCAGCGAGGTGCTCGAAGCCAGCCCGGCCGAGAAGGCCGGCCTGAAAAGCCATGACATCATCGTGGCCCTGGACGGCAAACCGCTGCCGCGCCTGAAGCCGGACCAGGTGGTGACGAATTATCTGGAGCGCGAGATCGCCCGCCGCGTGCCGGGCGAGCAGCTGCCGCTCACCGTGCTGCGCGACGGCCAGCGCCTCGAACTCAACGTCATGCTGGGCGACGAGCCCAAGGTCATTCGCGAGGCCGAGCGCCATTATTTCGAGCGGCTCGGCCTCACCGTGCGGGAGTTTCTCTACGGCGACGGCATCGCCCGCCGCATCAAGCTGGCCGACCAGGGGGGGGTGGTCGTCGACTTCGTCAAGCCCAACAGCCCGGCGGCCATGAGCGGCCTGGAGTTTGACGACTGGATCCGCGAAATCGACGGCCGGGAGATCAAAACCTACGCCGCCGCGGTAACTGCGCTCGCCGCCATCGAGGGGGACAAGACCCGCGCCGACTTCGTGCTCCTCACCAGCCGCGGCGGCGAAACGGCCGTGCGCCGGGTGAAGCTGCAGTGAGGCGCCGTCGCGCCGGCCGCGGCGGGCGGGAGATTCCTCGCCTCGCGCGCCGTGACCCGTTAACCATCGAATTCATGTTTACGGGCATAGTTGAAGAAGCCGGCCAGGTGGTGTCCTTCCAACTCGGCGCCGGCGCGTGGAAACTGGTCATCGCCGCGGACAAGGCGCGGGCCGAGGTCGCGGTCGGCGACAGCATCGCGATCAACGGCTGTTGCCTCACCGTCGTGCAGACCGCCGGCCGCAACCTGCATTTTGACGTCTTGGAGGAGACGCGCCGGCTCACCAATTTCTCCGCCCTGCGGCCGGGCCGCCTCGTCAATCTCGAACGCAGCCTGCGTTTCGACGGCAAGGTCGGCGGCCACTTTGTCACCGGCCACATCGACGGGCTCGGCACGGTGGAGGTATTCGAACCACGGGGGCAGGATTACTATCTCCGGGTGCGCGCGCCCGCAGACTCGGGCCGCTACCTCGTGCACAAGGGCAGTGTCGCGATCGACGGCATCTCGCTCACGGTGGCCGAGGTGGACGGCGACGCCCTGGCCGTCTGGCTGATTCCGCACACCATCGAGGTGACGAATCTCCGGGAGAAGCATCCGGGCGACCTGGTGAATCTGGAATTCGACCTGCTGGGCAAATATGTCGAGAAGCTGCTCGCCGTGCGGGCGTAGCGGCTTGGTTGACCACGGTTCACACTGATTGACACCGATGCGTTGTAGGAGCGTGCTGGCATGCGATCAGGATTGGGTCGCCACGAGCCGTGGATGCTCCAGCCTTTACCGCATGATCGATGCGACAATTCATCCGTGCCGGTCCGTGTGATCCGTGGTCCGTTCTCCATCTTGATCTCATGCGCTCCGTGCTTCTCGCCCTGACTGACGAACTCAAGCGACTCCGGGCCGCGGGGCTGAAGACCGTGCCCGTGTCGGACGGCAGCCTGGGCGCACTGCGGCGGCTGGTCGCCGCGCGGAAAACCGGAAATGGGATGCCGGATGCCGGAAAGTCTGAACCAGCCGAAGCAGCGCCGGGGCATGCCACTCCGGATTCCGGGAGCAATTCTATCCGGTCTCCGGCACCCGCCATCCCGGATCAGCTGCCGCCGCCGCCCGACGTGATCCTGCCGGCCGGCAGCAAGGCCGCGCGCTGGCAGGCGCTGCGGGAACTCGTGCTCAATCATCCGGTCTGTCGGGCGCATGTGCACCCGGGCCGGCAGATCGTATTCGGCGTGGGCCACCTCGAGGCGAAGATCATGTTCGTGGGCGAGGCGCCCGGCGCGGAGGAGGAGCAGCAGGGCGAACCCTTTGTCGGTCCGGCCGGTCAGCTGCTCACCAAGATGATCAAGGCGATGGGGCTCGAGCGCGGCGACGTTTACATCAGCAACATCATGAACTGGCGGCCGGAACTTCCCGCCCGCGCCGGCGGCACCCAGGTCGGCAACCGCGAGCCCACGCCGGCCGAGATGGCGTTCTGCCTGCCGTTTCTCATCGCGCAAGTCGAGGTGGTCAATCCGGCCCTGCTCGTGGCGCTGGGGGCCACCGCGGCGCGCGGTCTGCTCGGCCCGCACTCCTTCCGGGCCCTCGGCGAGGTGCGCGGCCGCTGGCACGACTACCGGGGCCGGCCGCTGCGCGTGACTTATCATCCCAGCTACCTCCTGCGCAAGGAGGCCGAGGGCCGGACGGCGGCGAATCGCGCCAAGCGCACGGCGTGGGAGGATTTTCTGGCCGTGATGGAACGGGCCGTGCTGCCGGTTTCGGAGAAACAGCGCAACTATTTCCGCGAATGAAACTCCTTCCTCTCGGATTGGTTCTGGCGGGGGTGCTGGCCGGGGCGGCCGCCGCCCGCGCCCAGGACGACGCCTTCGATTTCGAAACGCTCCGTTACCAGGCCAAACGCCTGGCCGCCCAGCCGTACCGCGAGCCGGCCGCCGCGGTGCCCCAGCCGCTGCTCGACCTCACCTACGACGAGTACCGGTACATCCACTTCAACGCGGATCGCACGTGGTGGCGCGGCGAACACCTGCCGTTTCAGCTCCAGTTCTTCCATCCCGGTTTCATCTTCCACCGCACCGTCCAGCTGCACGAGCTGGAGGGCACCCGGGTGCGCGACATCGATTTTGCCCGCGACCTGTTCATCTATGACCGCGGCAAACCGGGCGGGCGCCTGCCGGAGTCCCTGGGCTTCGCCGGCTTTCGCATCCTCTACGACTTGAACAAACCCGGCGACGAACTCGGCGCGTTTCTCGGCGCCAGCTACTTTCGCCTGCTCTGCCGCCGGGCCTTCTACGGACTCTCCGCCCGCGGCCTGGCGATCAACACCGCCGGACCCGGCGGCGAGGAGTTCCCCGTCTTCAAGGAATTCTGGGTGCAAAAACCCGCGCCCGACGCCCGGGAGCTGGTCGTCTATGCGCTGCTGGACGGCCCGAGCGTGACGGGTGCCTACCGCTTCGCGATCGCGCCCGGCGTCGCGACCTCCGTCCATGTGCAGGCCGCGATCTACCGGCGCACGGAGGTGACCGCGATCGGCCTGGCTCCCCTGACCAGCATGTTCTGGTACGGCGAGAACTCGCGCACCACGCACGGGGATTTCCGCCCGGAGGTGCACGACTCCGACGGCCTCCTGCTGCAGCGCGGCAGCGGCGAATGGCTCTGGCGGCCGCTGGTCAATCCCGACCCCATGCGCGCGGCGTCGTTTGCGGACGAGAATCCCCGCGGCTTCGGCCTGCTCCAGCGCGACCGCGACTTCGAGCATTACCAGGACCTGGAGGCGCACTACCACCTGCGGCCGAGCGCCTGGGTGGAACCGATAGGCCCGTGGGGCGCCGGTGCGGTGCGACTGGTCGAGGTGCCCACGGCCGATGAAACGAGCGACAACATTGTGGCGTTCTGGGTGCCGGCCAGTCTGCCGCCCCCCGGCGCGCCCTTGGAATTTGCCTACAATCTGTACTGGTACCTCGACGGCGCCCGGCGCCCGCCGGCCGGCTACGTGGCCGCCACGCGCCTGTCCGCGGTGTCGAAGCATCCGGACCTCACGCGGTTTCTCATCGACTTCGACGGGCCTTACCTCAACGCGCAGCCGGCCGACCCCGCGATCGAGCCGGTGGTGACGGTGGGCGAGGGCGCGGCGCTCGGCCCGGACACGGTGACCATCCAGAAGAATCCCAACAACGGCACTTGGCGGGTCACCTTCGCGGTGCGGCCGGACGGCTCCGGACGGCCGGTTGAACTGCGTTGCTTCCTCCGGAAGACGCCCCATGTACTGACCGAGACATGGAGCTATCTCTGGAGTCCGTGAGCGGGGCCTTGTCCGCC
>CAZAFS010000026.1:5698-13938 GCA_964484165.1 uncultured Opitutaceae bacterium
GACCTGCGCGGCCAGGTCACCGTCAACGGGACGGTCCTGACCACCTTCCAGCCCAAGACCGGGGCGCTGGACGAGTGGAACGAGGCCTATGTGCGGGTGGAGGACTATCTGCGCGCCCACCGCATTCACAACCGGCTGCACCAGAGCCGGCTCATCCTCCGCATCCTCGAGCGCGCGGCGCGGCGGCACGAACAGAACCCCGGCCTCAACCCCACCGCGCTCGCCGCCGAGGAGGCCGGGCGCCTGATGGACGCCTGGTTCGGCGAGGTTCTGGATGGGCCGAATCTGACGCCCGACCGCATCGCCATCGCGGGCCGGCTGGCGTTGCTGCTCACGGACGGGGCGCAGAAGAACCCGTACGCGTTCCTCAACGAGGAGCAGATCCCCCCGGACTTCGCCCGGGCCATGCGGCGCAGCTCCATCGAGGCCGGGCCGGATCTCGCGGTGTCGAGCATGGTGCCGCGCCCCATCGACCTCGGGCCCATCACGGAGGCCGCCGGCGATACCATCGAGCAGTTCGAAAAATGGCCGCTGCTGCGGACACTCGCGCTCTGGCTGGTCTTCACCGCGGCGCTGGCGGCCATTTTCTATGCCACCCGTTAAGCCGGAATGGACTAAACCCGGCGCCGTGAGCGAGGGATCGGGAAATCCGAAGCACGAATGTCGAAATCCGAAACAAAACTGAAGCTGGTGAAGCGCGGAAGGCTCCAAACGCGAAGCGCTCGGCGGAGAGGACGGCTGTTTCGGTCCTTTGGGAGTTCGAGTTTGCCTCGTGCTTCGAGATTCGGATTTGGAGTTTTCCAGGCGCAATTCCTGGTTTTGGCTGCGCCTGCCGGGCCTCCGCCGCCATGACGCTCTTTGCCACGGATCGGCCGCACCCCCGGCGCATCGCGCGACGCCGGATGACGTTTTTCACGAGCATCTTCATGCTCACGAGCGTGGCCACCTGGTTCATGGCGGACCTGCTCTGGCGTGGCGGCCTGGACGCCTTCGAGATCGTTCTGCTCGTGCTGTTCGTGCTGCTCTTTGCCCACATTGCCACCGGCTTCTGCATGGCGATGATCGGCTTCTACGTCGTCAACCGCGGCGGCGATTCCTGCCGCATCGTCAACACGGTGGACTGGACTGCGGCCCGGGCCCAGCCGCTGGCCGGCACCGCCGTCATCCTTCCGGTCTGCAATGAGGACGTCAGCCGTGTCTTCGAGGGCCTGCGCGTGATCTACCGCTCCGTGCAGGAGGCGCGCCAGCTCGAACACTTCGACTTCTTCATCCTCAGCGACTCGGATCAGCCCAACCAGTGGATCCAGGAGGAGGTCGCGTGGGTCGAGCTCTGCAAGCAGGTCGGCGGCCTCGGCCGCGTCTTCTACCGCAAGCGCCGCCAAGCCATCAACCGCAAGAGCGGCAATGTCGCCGACTTTCTCCGCCGCTGGGGCCGGAACTACCGCTACATGGTCGTGCTCGACGCCGACAGCCTGATGACCGGCGAGTCGCTCGTCCGGCTTGTCACGCTCATGGAAAAGAATCCCGGGGTCGGGATCATCCAGACGGCGCCGCGCATCGTCAACGGCAGCACGCTGTACGCCCGCCTCCAGCAGTTCGCCAACCGCCTCTACAGCCCGCTCTTTCTCGCCGGCCTCAATTACTGGCAGCAGCACGACGGCAACTATTGGGGCCACAACGCCATCATCCGCGTGCAGCCCTTCATGGAAAACTGCTGCCTGCCCGATTTGCCGGGCCGCGAGCCCTTCGGCGGGCGCATCCTCAGCCACGACTTCGTGGAGGCCGCGCTCATGCGCCAGGCCGGCTGGCAGGTCTGGATGGCGTCCGATCTCGAGGGCAGCTACGAGGAGGGGCCGCCCACGCTCATCGACAGCGCCAAGCGCGACCGCCGCTGGTGCCAGGGCAACCTGCAGCACAGCTGGCTGCTGTTTGCCCGCGGCTTCCGGCCCGTGAACCGCGTGCATCTCTTCCTCGGCATCATGGCCTACGTCGCCTCGCCGCTGTGGCTGCTTTTCCTCCTCATCAGCAGCATCGACGTGTTCCGCGTGGTCCTGAACGGCGGCTTCGCCACCCTGCCGGAGGCCTTCGCCTCCGTGCTGGGTTACGTCGTCGAGGTGCCCGAGGCGCTCATCCTGTTTGTGTTCACCCTGCTGCTGCTATTCCTGCCCAAGGCGCTCTCGACCATCGTCACCCTGCGCGACCGCGACCTCACGAAAGCGTTTGGCGGGTCCTCGCGCCTCCTGGCCAGCGCGCTGCTGGAAACGGCCGTGTCCACGCTGGTCGCGCCGATCAACATGCTGTTCAACAGCAAATTCGTCATCTTCACCCTGCTCGGGCAGGGCGTGTCCTGGATCACGCAGCGGCGGGGGCCGGCCGGGGACGACACCGACTGGCGCGAAGCCATCCTGACCCACGCCGGGCATTCGGTCTTCGGTCTGGTCTGGGGCGTGTCGGCCTTCATCCTCGTGCCGTCGTTCTTCTGGTGGCTGAGCCCGGTGCTGGCCGGCCTCGTGTTTTCCATCCCGCTTTCGATTGGCCTCAGCAAGGTGAGCTTCGGGCTCGGCGCGCGGCAGCTCGGGCTCTTCGTGACGCCGGAGGAATCGCGGCCGACCTACGAACTGCGCCGGCTGCGGCAGAACCTGGCCGAGTGCTACAAGCACCTCCGGCCGATTGAACCGCTGCGCGACGACTCCGGCCTGCTCCAGGCCGTGCTCGACCCCTACGTCAACGCGGTTCACGTCTCGCTGCTGCGCCAGCGGCGGCCGAGCGAGGAGGCGCGCGAATATTTTCTGCACCTGCGGCAACGGCTGCTGGCCGAAGGGCCCGGCCGGCTGACCATCAAGGAGAAGATGGCGCTGCTCCTCGACGCCGAGTCGATGATCTGGCTCCACCGCGAGCTCTGGCGCCTGCCCGCCGGCTCCCTGGCCGGCTGGTGGCGCCTGGCCATGCGCCAGTACAACGTGCTCACCGCCACGCCCGTCACCGCGCTCTACCGCTGAGCGCTGGCGCGGTGTAAGGGGTAAAGTGTAAGGTACGGCCGATCAGGCCTCAGAATTGGGTTGAGGAGGCGGTGCAGATTCTGACCCAGGCATTGGCCTCAACTTAAGCCTTATACCTAAACCCTTACTCGTGGCGCGGCTGCGCCGCTACTCCGCGCGCAGCGCGATGATCGGATCGACGAGGCTGGCGCGCCGGGCCGGCAGCCACGACGCGAGCAGCGCGATCGCGGTGAACAGCACCGCAACGCCCGCGAACACCAGCGGGTCGAGCGGCCGGACCGCGAAGAGCAGCGAACGGAGCAGTTGCGCGGCGCCGGCGGCGCCGGCGAGGCCGACGAGCAGTCCGAGCCCGACCCACTGCATGCCCTGCACCAGGACCAGTCCGATGACCTGGCTCCGCTGCGCGCCGAGCGCCATGCGCAGGCCGATTTCGCCGCTGCGCTGGGCCACGGCGTAGGCCAGCACCGAGTAGAGGCCGATGGCCGACAGCAGCAGGGCGAGACCGGCGAAGATGGCCGTGAGCGCGGCGACGACGCGCTGCACGCCGAGGCCCTGGGCCACGGCGAAGTCCATGGTCTGGAAAAACGAAATCGGCTGGTTCGGGTCCACGCTGGCGACCGCGCTGCGGATGATCGCCTGCAGGCCGGCGGGATCGCCGCCGGTGCGCGCGGCCACCGCCATGCCGGGCTGGCCGAGTTGCCGCACCGGGAAATAGATCTCATCGGGCGCCGCGGCGTTGAGGCCGTTGCTTTTGACGTCGCCGGCGATGCCGACGATCTCGACTTTGACGTCGGCGTCCCGGCCGCGGAGCAGCACGTGGCCGAGGGCGGATTCCCCCGGAAACAACCGCCGGGCGAACGACTCGTTGATGATGCAGACCCCCGGCGCGCCCTCGCGGTCCGCCGGCGTGAAGCCGCGGCCGGCGCGCAAGGGGATGCGCAGAAGCCGGAAGTAGTCCTCGCTCACGATGTCGAGACTGGCGAGCGGCCGCTGGGGCAGCGGCCGCACCGGCCGGCCCTGCACGCTGTAGGGCGAACGCGGGCCGAAGCCGGAAAACGGCAGGCCGACGACCGCCGCGGCGTCTTGGACCTGCGGCCGGCCCTTGAGCCGCTCGACCACCTGCGCGAAGAATTCGGCCTGCCGGGCTTTCGTCGGATAACGGTCGACCGGCACCCCGACGAAGGCCGACGCGACGCCATGTCCGTCGAACCCGGGCGGCGTGCGCTGGAGCCGCAGGAAGCTGAGCAGCAGCAGACTGGAGCCGACGAGCAGGACAACCGACAGCGCGACCTCCGCCACGATCAGGCCGGCGCGGAAGCGGCGGCCCCGGAGGCTGCCAGAGTGACCGCGCGCCCCTTCCTTGAGCGTGTCGGCGAGGCGCAGCTTCGAGGTCTGGAGGGCCGGCGCCAGGCCGACGAGCCCGGCGCTCAGCAGCGTGACGCCCAATGCAAAAACGAGAGTGCGCCAGTCCAACGACAGCGGCGTGTCGGGCGGGAGCTGCGAGGCGACGAGCGACTGGATGGCCGAAAGCGACCAGGCCGCGAGGAGCACTCCCAGGCCGCCGGCCGCGGCGGAAAAAACCAAGCTTTCCAGGAGAAAGAGGCGGATCACGGCGCCGCGGGTGGCGCCGAGCGACTGCCGCAAGGCGATCTCCCGGAAGCGGGCGGCCAGGCGGCCGAGAAACAGGCTGGCGACGTTGGCGCAGGCGATGAGCAGCACGAAAGCGACGGCGGCGAGCAGAGTATAGAACGTCGGCCGCAGGTTTCCGACCAGGGTCTCGGTGAAGGGCCGCCCCTCGCTGAGGTTTTCGGCATCGAGCGCCCCGGCGAACTGCTGCCGGTAGCTCCGGCTGAGCGCGGCCAGTTCGGCGTTGGCCTGTGCCAGCGTGACGCCGGGTTTGAGCCGGGCGACGGGCTGCGTGTAGCCCGCGCCGTTGCGCACCTGCTCGGGCGTGAGGCCGGTGACCTCGAAGGGCCGCGGCGCGAAGATCTGGACCGGAGTAAACGGATTGCTGAGGCGCGGCGGCAGGACGCCGACCACCTGCCAGGGACGGCCGTTGAGCTGGATCGTCTGGCCGACGAGGGAGGCGCGGCCGCCGAACTGCGTCTGCCAGAGTTCGTGGCTGAGGATGACGGAGTCCGGGCCGATCGGGGCGTCCTCCTCGGGCGCGAAATTGCGGCCGAGCACGGGGGTCACGCCCAGGGTGGGAAAGAAGCTGGCGGTCACGCGCAGGGCATTGAGCTGCACCGGGTCGCCGTTACCGGTGAGGGTGAAGTTGTCGAAGGCGCTGTCGGCCAGCGAGGCGAAGGACGCGGTGTGGCCGCTCAGTGCCTCGTAGCGCGGCCAGGAGACCGCGGGCGCATTGAAGTTGAACCGGTCGTTCACCGCGTAGATCGCGACCAGCGAGGCGGGCGCCGGCAGCGTGGTCGGATTAAGCACGAGCTGGTTGAAGACGCTGAAAAGCGCGGTCGTGGCGCCGATGCCGAGCGCGATCGTCAGCACGGCGACCAGCGTGAAGCCGGGGGATTTCAGAAGCGCACGGAAGGCGATGCGGAGGTCGGGAATCATGGGGAAAAAGTGAAGGTGAGAGTGGAAGTGAAAGGGACTGAGGGATTGCGGTTGTGGGGGGCCGTGATTCGTGGTGTTCGCTCGTCCCCTTATTCCCTCATTCCCTTTTCCCTCCCGGTCATTCGGCCCGCAGCGCGATCATGGGATCCACGCGGGTGGCGCGGCGCGCGGGCACGATCGTGGAGACGAAGGCGACGGCGGTGAGGAGCAGGGCGACGCCGGCGTAGGTGAGCGGATCGAGCGGGCTGATGTCGAAAAGCTGCGTGGCGATGCCCTCGCGGAAGGCCACGCCGATGGCGCCGGTGAGGCCGAGGCCGATGACCAGGCCGAGGACGAGCTGCAGGCCGCCCTGGCCGAGCACCATCTGCAGGATGCGGTTCCGGTCGGCGCCGAGCGCCATGCGGATGCCGAACTCCTGCGTGCGCTGGTTGACGGAGAACGACATCACGCCGTACAGACCGACCGACGCGAGGATGACCGCGACCAGGCCGAACACGGTGAACATCGTCGCGATGACGCGCGAGATGCCGAGAAAACTCTCCTGATTCTCCCGGGCGGTGCCGACGAAGTAGAGCGGCAAGTTGGGGTCGACCTGATTGACCACCCGCTGGAGCGCCGTGCTGAGCGCGGCCGCCCGGCGGCCCAGATCGCCGCCGCCGCGCGGGTGGACCAGAACGGTGGCGAACTGCTGCGTGACCGGTCCCGGCTGCGCCGGGCCAAACACGGTCGAAAAGTAGGGCACGTAGAACCCCGTGTCGTCGACCTGCGGATTGTTGAACGGACCGAGCATGCGGACGGTGGTGACGACGCCGACGATCGTGCGCCACGGGCCGAAGAGCTGGCCGTTGTTGCCGACGGTGCGGAAGCGGCGGCCGATCGCGCTCTCGCTGCCGAAGTGTTTCCGGGCGAAGGCGGCGTTGACGATGGCGATGGGAAGCTTCGCGTCGCTGTCATCGAGCGCGAAGTCGCGACCCTCGAGGATTTTCGCGCCGAGCCCGGCGAAATAGCCATCCGTGACCTGTTCAAGGTTGGCGTTGGGGCGGTCGCTGTCCGTCGGGTAGGTCTTGCCCTCGATTTCGACCGGCGCGAAGCCGGAAAAGGACATGCGGAATCGGTTGGTGAGCGCGGCGCCATCGAACTCGGGATGGGCGCGCAGTTCGCGCAGGAGGCGGTCGAAAAACAGCTTGCGGGCCTCGGGCGTCGGGTAGGCGCCCTCCATGAGCGCCATCCGCGCGGTCAGCACCGCGCCATTGTCGTAACCCCAGTCGATGCGGTTGCGCCGCAGGATGGACTGCAATTGCAGAAGCGCGCCGACCAGCAGGAGGCAGGTGACGATAATCTGGAGCACGACCAGCCCCCGGGTGAGGACGGTCACGGTCCGGCTGGTATTGCCCCGGCCCGCTTCCTTGAGCGTCGTAACGGCGCTGGTGCGCGAGGCCATCCACGCGGGGATGAACCCGGAACCGATGGCGGAGATCACGACCGCGAAGACGACGAAGGTCAGAACCGGGCCGTCGATGTTGAACACAATGTAAGCCGGAATCGGATTGTCGGAGTTGTGCAGGGAGGCGTTGAGGTAGGCGGTCGCCTCGAAGGCAAAGGCGATGCCGACGGAGGCGCCCAAGAGGGCGAGGAGCAGGCTCTCGGTGAGCATCTGTCGGATGAGCCGGATGCGCGTGGCGCCGAGCGCGGAGCGGATCGCCAGTTCCTTGGCGCGCAGCGTGGCGCGGGCGAATTGCATGTTCATCACGTTGACGCAGGCGATGAGGAGGATGCCGGTGCAGAAGGCCAGCATCGTCCAGAGCAGGCCGGCAATCGCCGGGGGCGTGAAGGTCTTGATCAGGGGATCGACCTGCGCGGTGTCGAATTTCTTGTTCGTATCGGGGAAGGCCGCGGCGAGCTGCCGGGCGATGCCGGTGAACTCGGCCGTGGCCCGGTCGTAGGCGACGCCCGGCTTGATCAGGCCGAGGACGGCCGGGGTGTTACCCTGGGCGTTGCGGTCGTTGCGGGGCGCGGGCGGATACTCGCTGTAGAGCGGCAGCCAGATCTGCTCGTTGATCGGAAACGCGAAGCCCGGCGGCATCACGCCGACGACCGTGGCGGGCTTGCCGTTGATGCGGACGCTCTTGCCCACGACATTGACCCCGCCAAAATCGCGCTGCCAGAGCTGGTAACTGATGAGCGCGATCTTCTCGGCGCCGGGCCGGTCGTCCTGCGCGGTGAAGTCGCGGCCGACCAGCGGCGCCACGCCGAGGATGCGGAAGAAGTCAAACGAGACATAGGCGCCGGTGTAGCGCTGCGGGTTGCCGTCGATGGTGACATTGACGGTGGCGCCGGGGATGTAGGCGGCGAGCCGGTCGAAGGACTTCTGCTGTTCGCGCATGGCCTCGTAATCGAGGCTGAAAATCTGGCCGCCAAAGCCGTTGGCGTTGGCGTTCTTCTGGGTCGGGTCGATGACCTGGATGCCGGCCAGCCGCGCGGCGTTGGGGAACGAAAAGCCGCGGAGCATCGTGCCGTTGACCACGCTGAACATCGTGGTGACGCCGCAGATGCCGAGCGCGAGCACGGTGACGGCGAGGAAGCAGAAGGATTTCTCCTTGAAGAGAACGCGCAGGCCGAGGCGCAGGTCTTGGAAAAAGGTTTCGAGGAACATGACGGGGACTTGTTGGTGCG
>CAZAFS010000026.1:14038-19846 GCA_964484165.1 uncultured Opitutaceae bacterium
GTAAGGGAATGAGGGCGTGAGCGAATGAGGGCGCAGGGAAGAGTTGCGGTTGGCTGCGGCGGGGGATTGGTGCCTCAACCTTTGCCGCGTGAAACGCTACTCCGCCCGCAGCGCGATCATGGGGTCCACGCGGGTGGCGCGTTGCGCGGGGACGAAGCACGAGACCGCCGCCACCACGGCCAGCACCAGCACGACGAGACTGTAGATGACGGGATCGTGGGCGTTCACCTGGTAAAACACGTTGGTGAGGACGCTGCGACCGGCGACCGCGAGTCCGAACGCGGCACTGAGTCCGAACGCGAGCCCGATGCCCAACTGGGTCCCGCCCTGGCGCAGCACCATCCGGAAAATCGTCCGCGCGTCGGCGCCCAGGGCCATGCGGATGCCGTATTCCTGCGTGCGCTGGCTGACGGCGAAGGCCATGACGCCGTAGAGGCCCACGGCGGCGAGGACCACCGCGACCAGGCCGAAGCTCATGAAGAGCGAGGCGATGATGTGGTTCTGAGCGAGCACCTCGTCCTGCATGCGCTTGGGCGTGCCCACGAAATACAGCGGCAGGTTGGGATCGAGGCGCGCCATCTCCTTGCGCAGGGTCTCGGCCAGGAGATCCGGGCTGCCGCCCCGCGGCCGCAGCACGACCGTGATGAACGACGGCGGCAGGCTGGACAGCGGCACGCAAAAGCCGGCGCCGTCGTGCCGCTGGTCGAAGGGGCCCTGCATGAGGGTGTCGGGCACCACGCCCACGACGGTGCGCCACGGCCCCGGATTCGTGGGGTTGTAGACGCGGACGTGGCGGCCGAGGGCGCTCTGATTACCGAAGTGTTTTTTGGCGAACGTGGCGGTGACGATGGTCACGGGCTGGCGCCCGTCGGTGTCATCGAGATCGAATTCGCGGCCTTCCCGGGGCGCGAGGGCGAGGGCGGCAAAGAATCCGTCGGAGACATTGTCGCAGAACCCGGTGGGCCGGTCGTGCTCGTCCTTGTAGGTCGCGCCCTCGATCTCGTACTGGGTGGGGCCAGTGATGCTGAAAGTCATCCGGAACCGGGAGGTCAGCGCCGCCGCGGCGACCTGGGGATTGGCGCGCAGAGCCCGCAGCGCATTCTGGAAAAACGCGATCCGCGCCTGCGGCGTGGGATAGTCGCCTTCGAAGAGGCCCATGCGGGCCGACAGCACCGAGGTCGTGTCGTAGCCGTAGTCCAGCCGCTGCTGGTTGACAATCGACCGGATCATCATGATGGAGAGAATCAGGAGCGTGCTGGTGAGGGCGATCTGGCCGATGACCAGCAGCTTGGTCAGATGGTTGACGAGGCGGCTGGTGTTGCCGCGGCCCGCCTCCTTGAGCACCCCCACGGTGTTGGCCCGCGAGGCCAGGAGGGCCGGCAACAGGCCGGACAGGACCGCGGCGAGGATCGTCGCCGCCACCGTGCAGGCGAGCACCCGGTTGTCGATGTCGAAGTGAATCCAGAAGGGCAGCGGAAAGGCCAGGCTGTTGAGCGAGCGCCAGAGGTAGTCGACGGCCCAGCGGGCGATGGTGACGCCCACGACCGCCCCGAGCGCGGCGAGCAGCAGACTCTCGGTGAGCATCTGGCGCACCAGGCGCAGGCGGCTGGCCCCGAGGGCGCCGCGGATGGCCAGTTCCTTGGCTCGCAGCGTGGCCCGGGCGAACTGCATGTTCATCACGTTCACGCAGGCGATGACGAGGACCACGATCACGGCGCCCAGCATGACGTAGAGGAGCTGGCGCACGTGCTGGCCGATGAAATTGGTGATGAACGGCTGGACGAGCGACTCGCCGAGGGTCCGGTTGGTCTTGGGGTTCTCGAGGGCGAGGCGCTTGGCGAGCCCGTCAAACTCCACCTTGGCCTGGTCGAGCGTGACGCCGGGCTTCAGGCGCCCGAACACGGAGGGGTTGATGGCCTGCGGATCGCCGCGCGGCCGGCTGGGAAACTCGTTGAAGAGCGGCACCCACAGCTGCTCGCTGGTCGGAAACTGAAAGCCCGGCGGCATGACGCCGACGATGGTCGCGGTCCGCCCGTTCATGCGCACGGTCTTGCCGATCACTCCTGGATCGGAGTTGAAGTCGCGCTCCCAGATGCCGTGGCCGATGATGGTGACGCGTTCGGCCCCGGGCTTGTTGTCCGCGGCGGTGAAATCGCGGCCGAGAACGGGGCTCACGCGAAGCTGGCGGAGGAAATTATCGGTGACGTAGGCCCCGGTGTAGCGCTGCGGATTGCCGTTGATGGTGAGGTTGACCGTCGAGCCGCTGAGGTACGCGGCCAGGCCTTCGAAGGATTTCTGCTGCGCGACGACGTCCTCGTAGTCGGGGTCGCTCATGCCGCCGGTCCCGTTGCCCGGCGGCTGGGTGGGATCGCGCAGCTGCACGTCGATCAGCCGGTCGGACTCGGGAAAGGGCAGGCCCCGGAGGATCGTGCCGTCGATGACGGAGAACTGCGTGGTGACCCCGCAGATGCCGAGCGCAAGTACGGTGACCCCGAGGACGCAGAAGCTTTTTTCCTTGAAGAGCACACGGGCGCCGATTCGGAGATCCTGGAAGAACGTTTCGAGGAGCATGGCGGAGCGGATTTCAGGGTTGGGGCGCGTGCCGGAGCCGGCACTTGGGCGGCGGCGGACCAAAATTTTTCGGACGTGATTGAACTGGTGCGGAAGGGTCGGCGCTGCAGGCCGGGGAACAGGTGGACTAATGCATCGACTGTGCCACGCTTATCACTGGGAACATGGTGGTATTGATCATCAACAATATAAACAAATCACGGAAATCAAACTGCGGATCGGTCGTCCGCCCTTGGAACAGCCTATTCCCACAAACGGGACAGGGAAGAGTTGAGGTTTCGGGTCCAAGTTCAGGCCGGATTCGGCGACGGGTGTTCCAAACCCAAGCCTGAACCTTTCTGCCAAATCTTCGCCCCCGGCTGCCGGCGCTGCTCTGCGCGCAAGGCGTCGGTCGCATTGATCTTTTGCTGCTCCGCAGTCGGGAGAAAAATGCCGGCGGCAGGCGCGAAAGGACGGTGGGATTACGCTTTCTGCAGCTCGACAAAACCGCTCCGCTTCAGGAGGCGCAGCATCTGGGTTTCTTCGGGACCGGGCTGGTTGTTGCGGCCCACCCAAGCCTTGAAGTACCAGTCAAGGTAGTGCTTGTAGCCCTGGGTGTCCCAGTCGTCGTTCAGGGCGAGGTGGAGTTGCTTGTCGTCGTATCGTCGGATGATCTCGGCGGTTTCTTCCGCCGTCAGGCGGTGGTATTTCCCGTCGTGGACGACGCCGAGGCCGTCGAGGCGGCCGGCGTGGCGGGCCGGCTCTTCGGTCGGGTAGCCCAGGACCAGCGCGATCACCGGGAAACAATGGGTCGGCGGCAGGTCGAGCAGTTTCCAGAGGCGCTCCATGTCGCCGCGATGAATGCCGTTGGTGAGCAGCGAATCGATGCCCAGCGAGCGGGCCGCGATCACCGCGGTCTGGGCGGCCAGCACCGTGTTGATGGTGGCGGTGACGAAGTCGACGATCGTGCCGGGCTCGTAGGTGTGGCCGAGCGCCGCCGCGCTGGCCTTCATCCGGTTGTAGTCGGCGCAGTAGACCAGCAGACAGCCGCCCCGGTAGCCGCAGACGTTCTTCATCAGGTCGCGGTCCTTCACCACGATGATGGCATAGCTCTGGTTATTCGAGGCGCCGGCGGCGCGGACGCTCGCCTGCAGGATGGTCTGCAGCGCCGCCTCCGGCAGCGGCTGGTCCCGGAAATTGCCGTGGATCGTGCGCAGGCGGTGGATTGTCTTGAGGGTGTCGTTCGCCGGAGGCGGTGGAGCGTCCGCGTTCGCGGTCGCGGTTGGTTCCGCCCGCAGTCGGCCGGCGCCGGCCGCCAGCAGGAACAGGCCGCCGCCGGCGAGCGCGCTGGTTTGCAGGAAACTGCGCCGCGAGAATCGGGAGTCCCGGCGGGAGACGGTTTTGGAGGATGATTTCATGAGGTTAGGAGGTTCGAGGTTGACGAGAGGGAGTAAGGGACTGCGGGGAGAAGGGAGGAGTTGAGGTTTCAGGTTCTGGCTTAGGCGGAGGTGCGGAAGGTCGGATCGGCGGCTGTCAGTTTCGACGTCTGCCTTGGCCCTAAACCTTAAACCTAAACCTTTACTCACCCTGCAGGTGCTATTCCGCCCGCAGTGCCGTGACCGGATCGACGCGGGTCGCCTTCCGCGCCGGCAGCCAGCACGCGAGCAGCGCGACGCCGAGGAGCACGAGCGCGACCAGGGTGAAGACGAGGGGATCCCGCCCGGTGACCTGGTAGAGCTGGCTCGAGAGCAGCTGGCCCGCCCCCAGGCTCGCGAGGGCGCCGGCGAGCAGGCCGAGCACCACGAGTTTCATGCCGTCCCGCAGCACGAGCGCAACCACCTGGCCGGCGCCCGCGCCCAGCGCGATGCGGATGCCCATCTCCCGCGTGCGCTGCGCCACAGTGTAGGCCATCACGCCGTAGATGCCGATGCAGGCCAGCACGAGCGCGGTGGCGGCAAACAGGCCGACCAGCGTCAGCACGATCCGGCTGGTCTGCACCGAATTTCCCACCGACTGCTCCAGCGTGCCCAGGTTGGCGATCGGCTGCTCGGGATCGACCGCGAGCACGGCGCGGCGGACGTCGGGACCCAGCGTGAGCGGCGGCACCCGCGTCCGCACCACGAAGCTGTTGTACCAGGGAAAATTGACCTGCGCGAAATAAACCTGGGGCGTGGGATCAAAGTTGAGCGCGAAGCGCCGGACACTGCCCACCACGCCGACGACCTCCCAGGTCGCATCCTTGAAATGCAGCAGGCGCCCGACCGCGTCCTCGTCGCCGAACAACCGGCGCGCCAGCACATCGTTCACGATCATGACCTTCGGCGCCTTCTGGTCGTTGTCCGCCTCGGTGAGGAGGCGGCCGCGCAGCAGCGGAATGCCGAGCGTCTTGAAGAAATCGCCGGACACCCCGTCAAACCCGGCATTGAAGCGCGCATCGTTCCGGGTGTCGGGCTGGTCCTCGCGGGTGACGAGGTCGCCGTAGTAAAAGTTGCCGTTCATTGGGGTCGACGACGCCACGCCGACGCTGGCGACGCCGGGGATCTGGCCGACCCGCTCGAGCACTTCGCGCACGAAGCGCACGCGGTGCCCGAGCGTGGGGGTCTTGGTCCCCGGCTGGGAGATGTCGAACGCGAGCACGCTTTCAGCATTGAAGCCGAGGTCGGCATTGAGCGCCTTCACGAAGCTGCGCAGCAGGAGGCCGGCCGACACGAGGAGCACGACCGTCAGCGCGGTCTCGGAGACGATGAGCAGCGATTGCAGGCGGCGGCGCGTGCCGCCCGTCGACCCGCGCACGCCCTCCTTCAGCTGGGCGTTCAAGTCCGGCCGGGCCAGGCTCAGGGCGGGGAAGAGGCCGAAGAGCAGGCCGGTGGCGGCGGTGCTGGCGAGGGCGAAGAGCAGGACGCGGCCGTCGACCTCGATCGTGACGCCCGGGGCGGCCTGCACGCCGGTGAAGGCGACCAGCGGATCGATCGCCACCCAGGCGAGGAACACGCCGGCCGCGCCGCCGGCCAGGGCCAGCAGCATGCTTTCGGTGAGGAGTTGGCGGATGACTCGCGCCGAGGTGGCACCGAGGGCGATGCGCACCGCGATCTCGCCTTGGCGCGAGGAGGCCTTGGCCAGCAGGAGATTCGCGACGTTGGCGCACGCGATGAGCAGCACGAAGCCGACCGCCGCGAGCAGGGTGAGGATGTACGGCCGGAAGTTGCCGAAGGTCGCCTCGTGCAGCGTCTGCAGGGTCACGGTCCAGGGCACCTTGAA
>CAZAFS010000027.1:0-18832 GCA_964484165.1 uncultured Opitutaceae bacterium
CACCGTGCATCGGCTGACTTCACCCGACAGCCCCTCATTCAAGGACTGCGTGGCGCCGGTCTTTGCCGGGCGGCATGCCGCCCGGGCCTTCCACGTGATCGAAGGCTGTGACTTCGACGCTTCCGCGCTGCGGGTCAAAGAGCGTTTCCCCACCCTGCCGTACGTCGCGAAACTGCACACGCCGCGTTTTGTGATCGACGAGCTGCAGCACCGCGCTCCGAGCGCCCGCCAAAGGGTTCGCATCGCCCTGGGGGCGCTCCGTCGCGGCCGCCTTTTCCTGTCCCCGCCGATCCGCCGCCAAGCCGCCGCTCAGGATGAAATCGCCGCGCTGCGACTCGCCGACGCCATCGCCGCCCCTTCCCGTGCGATCGCCGACGCTGCGGTCACCTGGGCCCCGCTCTCCCGCGCCAAGATCTCCGTCTTCCCCTATCCCTACGAGCCGCCGGCGGCGCTGCTCGACATCCCGGTCCGGACCGAGACCAAGCGGGTGACGTTCATCGGTCGCCTGGAGGAACGCAAGGGGGTCGTTGAACTCGCCGCGGCCATTCCGGCGGTGCTCGGACGGTTTCCCGATGCCTGCTTCCGGTTCGTCGGCCGGGACATGGATGCGTCCGACGGCGGGCCCTCGATGCGGAGGCACCTGGAGCGCCGCTTGGGCCGCCATGGTGCGGCCGTGGAGTTTACCGGCGCGGTGGCCGCCCGCGAGATCCCCCGTTACCTCGCAGAAACGGATATTGTCGCCGCGCCCAGCCATTGGGAAAGTTTCGGCCTTGTTTGCTGCGAGGCACTGGCGGCGGCCCGCGGCGTGATCGGCAGCGCCAGCGGCGGCATGGGGGAGATTCTGGACGGCGGGCGCTGCGGCCTGCTGGTGCCCCCGCGCCACCCGGACGAACTCGCGGCCGCCATCATCTCCCTGCTGGGCGATCCGGCGCATCGCACCGCGCTCGGTGAAGCGGGCCGGCGGCGCATTCTGGAATACTACTCTGCCGATCACGTGATGAAGGCGCAAATCGCCACCTACGAACGCGCGATCGCCGTCTGCCATGGCCCAGCTTGATCCGCCGTTCGTGTCCGTGGTGCTTTGCACCCACAATCCTCGTCGCGATCACCTGGAGGCGACGCTGCAAAGCCTGCGGGCGCAGGACCTGCCCCAGAGCCGCTGGGAGCTGCTGCTCGTCGACAACCGGTCCGACGAGCCTGTGGCCGGCCGCTACGACCTGTCGTGGCATCCGGCCGCGCGGGTCGTCCTCGAGCCCGAACTCGGTCTTGCCCGGGCCCGCCGGCGGGGCTACCTCGAAGCCCGCGGCGACCTGCTCGTCCATTCCGACGACGACAATATTCTGAGCCCAAACTACCTCCGGGCCGCCGCGGAGGCCTATTGCAGCCATCCGCACCTCGGCGTCTTCGGCGGGCAACTGCTGGCAAAATTCGAAGTGGAGCCGCGCAATGATTTCGAGCGCGGCTTCAGCGGCGAGCGGCGGATTGAACGCGATCGCTGGTCGAGTCTGCCCGACGACACCCGGACGATGCCCTTCGGGGCGGGCATGTGCCTGCGCCGCGAGGTGGTCGAGGCCTATCTTGAACAGACCGCGCAGGATCCGCGCCGGCTCTCGCTCGGGCGGACCGGCTCCCGGCTCCTCACCGGTGAGGATCTCGATCTCAACTATGTGGCCACCGGATTGGGTTTGGGCACGGGCCTGTTCGCGGGCATGAGCCTCCAGCATCTCATTTCCAAGGAGCGCATGGCCGCCGGCCACATCATCCGCTATGCCGCGGCCAACGCGTACTCGGTGGTCATCTTGAAGTACCTTCACTTCGGCATCATCGATCTCCCGCGGCGCTCGCTCCCCTCCGCGTTGACCTACTGGCTGCGCATCTGGCTCCGCATGTCGCCGTTCGAACGCCGCCGGGAGATCGCCATGCATCGCGCCCGCCGCGAAGCCGTGCGCGATCTGCGCCAGTGGGGCTGGCTGGCATGAGACCTCGGGTCTACTTCTATTGCCGTGATAATCCGTCGGCCTACCAGGACGACGTGGTCGTCCTGGCCGAGGGCCTGCGCGAGCTGGGCGTCGAGGTTTTTGGCAACTGCCGGTACTGGCGGCGCGCGCCCGACCGGGAGGAGTGGCTGATCGAACCTGATCGGCGGATCGGCCCCGACGACTGCGACATCGTCGCCGTGTCCTATGGGTGGTCTCGCTGGATTGACCGCGAGTTCCGCGCGCATGAGTCGCCCCTGCCTGACGGGTTGTTCAAGTCCGGGCGGCGCTACCGAACCGTTTATCTCGATCTCGAGGACGGCTATGCCACCTGCAGCTGGCGCCCGGAATACCGGCAGTTTGACGTGGTGCTCCGCGCGAAGTACAACCGCCGTTGTTTCCATCCGGCGAACCACCGCCCGTGGGCGCTCGCGCTCAACCGGCGGGTGCTGCAGGCGACGGCAACGACGCCACCGTGGGCCGGGCGCCGCCCGGAGCTCCTGGTCAACTTCAACGCCAGCCATCCCTACATTCATTCGGCCCGGGCCCTGATGGAAGAAAAGTTCACGCCGGCGGCGGCGCGGCATTTCACGATCAACCGCGACCGCGACAACCTGCGCGAACCGCCGGCGGAACCGTACGAGCGCCTGATGTGGGCGCAGACCCAACAGCGGCATTGCCGCGCCTACTATGACCGCCTGTGCTCGGCGCAGGCGGTGGCGGCCTTTTGCGGCGAACTGATCCCCGCCGCGCCCTTCCAGCCGGACTACCTCGTGGGCGGACGCCGGGCGCGCCTGCGGCGCTGGTGGTACGAGGTGGCGGATCGATTCGATCCCCGGCCGCGGCGGCTCATCCAGTGGGACAGCTGGCGCTTCTGGGAGGCCCTGGCCGCCGGATGCCTGGTGTTCAACTTCGACCTGCCGCACTATGGCGTCGTTTTGCCGGTCATGCCCGCCGACTTCGTCCATTACGTCGCCGTGCGTCCGGACAATGCCGTGGCGGTGCTCGCCCGGCTCGCGGCCGAGCCCGGGCGGGCCGAACAGATCGCCGCCCAGGGTCGCGCCTGGGCGCTGGCCCACTACGCGCCGCGACCCCTGGCCCGGCGTTTCCTGCTCGAACTAGGCTTCGCCCCGCCCCCCGCCTGACCGCCCCCGCTGCTTCCCGTCAACCCCCGGGCGCGCCGTGGGCCGGAAGCCATGAACCTCCGGGTCTACTGCTACTGCCGCGACAATCCGCTGGCCTATCAGGACGACGTGGTCGTGCTCGCCGAGGGGCTGCGCGAACTCGGGGTCGGGGTGTACGGCAACTGCCCCTACTGGCGGCAGACGCCCGGGGCGGACGACTGGCTGGTAACCTTCGATCCGCGGATCGGCCCCGATGATTGCGACATCGTCGTGGTATCCCGCCGCTGGGCGCGCTGGCTCGACAACCAGTTCGGGGTGCACGAGTCGCCGCTGCCGGGCGGCCTCTTCAAAGCCGGCCGCCGGTACCGCACCGCCTTTTTCGATTTTAGCGACGGCTATGCCACCGAAAGCTGGCGCCCCGAGTATCGGCCCTTCGACGTCATCTTCCGGGCCAAGTTCAACCGCCGCTGCTACCACCCCGGCAACCACCGACCCTGGGCCCTTGGCTTGAGTGCGCGCGTGCTGCGCGCCACGGCCGCGCCCCGACCCTGGGCGCACCGCCGCCGCGACCTGCTCATCAACTTCAACGCCAGCCACGCCTTCGTCCACCAAGCCCGCGCGCTCATGGAGCGGCGCTTCACGCCCCTCGCGGCCCGCCAGTTCACGATCAACCGCCACTGCGACAACCTGCGCGAACCACCGTCGGAGCCCTACGACCGGCTGATGTGGGAACAGACCCAACGGCGCCACAGCCGCGATTATTACGAGCGCCTCGGGTCCTCGCAGGCGGTGGCCGCCTTTTGCGGATGGTTGATTCCCGCCGCGCCGTTTGCGCCCAACTATCTCGTGGGCGGACACCGCGCGCAAATCCGTTGTGCCTGGCATGAGATCCTCGACCGTTTCGACCCGCGCCCCCGCCGTCTCATCCAGTGGGACAGCTGGCGTTTCTGGGAGGCCCTGGCCGCCGGGTGCCTCGTGTTCAACTTCGATCTGCCGCATTTCGGCGTCGCCCTGCCGGTCATGCCCGCCGATTTCGTCCACTATGTCGCCGTGCGCCCGGACAATGCCGCGGCGGTGCTCGCCCGGCTCGCGGCCGAGCCTGGTCTGGCCGAACAGATCGCCGCCCAGGGTCGCGCCTGGGCTCTGACTCATTACGCGCCCCGACCCTCGGCCCGGCGCTTCCTGCTCGAACTCGGTTTCGAGCCGCCCCCCGCCTGACCGCCGCTGGTTTCCCCACTCACCGTGCCTGTCGTCCTCGAAACCCGGCGTCTTGTCGGCCCGGGGGCCGCCCGGCGGAAGTCATTGGTTCCGCCGCGTCGCCCTGAGCCAGCGGCCTTCCCTGCGGCCGAATTCCTCCCGTGAAATGGCGGATCTACTTTCGCCCGACCGTGCCCGTGCTGGCTTTGATGCTGTGCGCCGCGGCCGGCGCGTTAGCCGCCCGGGAGCTTTGTTCCTGGGCGGGGCTCGTTTGCAGCGCCGGCGCGGTGTTCTACGGCGCCCTCGCCCTCCTCGCCGGCTATGCCCTGTGGCGGTGTCATCGGTGCGAACGATGGATGCGCTGGGACCACACCGAGCGGCTGCTGATTCTTGTGCCGCATCAGGATGACTGCGTGATCTGTGCCGGCGGCGCCGGACTCCGCAATCAGCACCTCGGTGGGGAGACTCACATCGTTTACGTGGTCCAGGATGAGGATCCAGCGCTGGCCGCCCGGCGGATCGCCGAGGCCAATGCCGCCTGGGCGCTGGCTGGGGTCCCGGCGGACCGGCTCCGGCACCTCAATCTCCTCCCGCCGCTCCATGCGCACGATCCGCACCGGTTGGAGGCCGCGGCCCGGGAACTCCACGGGATCATTCAATCGATCGCGCCGACGGTGGTCATCCTGCCGCTGTTCGAAGGCGGCCACATTCACCATGATCTCCTCAACCACCTCGTGATCTCCTCGCTCGGGCCGGAGGGCGGCCTCAGGGTTTTTGAGGCGCCCGAATATTCCCCCTACGTTTCCCTGCGGCGGACGCCGCATCGGATCATCAGTCTGTGCGCACGATGGATCTTCGGGTTGGTCGCCTACTACGGCCCGCCCGATGGGATCGACGACCGCCCCATCGATCGGGTGCGTCTGACGCCGGCGGAGCTGGATCTGAAACGCCGCATGCTTTTCGCGTTCACCAGCCAGCATGGCGACGCGCTCGCCGCCAATCGCATTTACCCCGACCGTTTGATCCGCTGGGAACCCCGTCCGTACCGGTCCACCCCATTCGCGGTCACCGGCTCGCTCCTCCGCTTTGTGCAATCGCCGCCGGTCTGGCTGCCGGCTGGACTGGTGCGCAGGATCTTTCCCCTCCTTCCCGGTACCGTCGGCCGGCAGCCCGGGGTCACCTGCCTCGATGACGAACTCCGCCTCCCGCCGGACCCACCGTGAATATTGTCGCCCGGATCCTGCGATCGTGCCACCGCCGCTGGCCGGCACTGGATTCGCGCCTGCCCACCGGCGTTCGGCGATGGCTTTTGCTCCACGTGTTCGGAGCCCGGAGGCGTTATCGGACCCTGATGGCCCTGCCAAGCCGGCAATTCCTGCTCGCCGAGGTGTTTCCATGGATGATCCGGCACTGCCGCTGCATATTGTTTGTGGGCGCCGCCCCCTACACTTATCACTACCAAACGATATTCCGGCGCGCCGGCGTCAGGTTCGTGACCATGGATGTGGATGCCGGTGCTCGCATCTGGGGCGCCCAAGAGCATATCCAAGCCCCGGTGCAGGAGGTGGACCGCCGCTTCGCCCCGGAAGAATTCGACGGCGTTGTGCTGAACGGGGTCTTCGGCTTTGGCATCGATTCCCCGCTCGAGATGAACCGCACCCTGGCGGCGGTCGCCCGGGTCCTGCGGCCCGGAGGCCTGCTGCTATTGGGATGGAATACCGACCGGACGGCCAGTCCGCTGGAACTCGAGGAATCGGCCCGATGGTACACGCCGGTGGCGAACCTCCCGTTCCCACCGCGCCGGACATTCGCGGGGGAAACCCATGTGTACGATTTCCTGCAACGACGGCCAGACCCCATTTCGCTCCCGATGCCGAAGAATCCATCTTCTTCTTCCACTCATCCATGATCCCCGGCTGGCGTTCGTCCGCATTTCTTCCAAAGCCTGACCGTGGTGCATCCTCCGACCGGACTCTGCCGTCCGCCGCTGCAACCCCCGCGTCAGCAGCAACCCCAGCCGCGGCGGTTCGACGCCTGCGTCTGCGTGCCCATGCCCGAGGCTAAGACCACCCCGTTGAGCACCCGCTTGTGGCGGCGCGGGCGCACGGCATGCCTGTTTGCCGCGCAGGCCGCCGGTTGGCGCGACCGGCCCGGGTTGATCCTGGCGGGCATCGCGCGGCAGCGGCCGTTTGCCGGTTCCTCGGCCTATGCCCGCATCGGCCGCCTCCTGGGCCGCGAAGTGGCCGTCCACGTGCGCGGCGCCGGTCGTATCCGCCTCCGGCTCGACCTACTGTCCGATTTGATGATCTTCGAAGAACTCTTCATCGAACGGATCTACCCGCTGGAATGCGTGCCTTTCGTCCCCACCGTGATCGTTGACGCGGGCGCCTACACCGGCCAGTTCACGCTTCTGGCCCACACGGCGTTTCCCATGGCCCGACTGGTGGTCGCCGAGCCGGAACCGGGCAACCACCAGCGCCTGCTGCAATGCCTGGGCGAGAATGGCGTGTCCGCTGCGTGCCATGCCGCCGCCGTCTGGGTCCGAGCCGGCACCATCGCGTTTCGGGGCTCGGGCTTCGGGGGCCACGTCGCGGACCGGGGCGAGACCGCCACGGTCGAGGTCGTGGCGGTGCCGCTGGCGCACCTGCTCGCGGATCTTGGTGCCGACCGTCTGCTGCTCAAGATGGACATCGAGGGAGCCGAGCGCGAGGTCCTGCCGTCGGCCGTGCCCTTGTTTCCCGCGCAGACCGCGCTTTTTCTGGAGACCCATCACCCGGAGCAGGAGTGCCGGGGTTTCCTTGCACCCCTCCTGGCCGCCGGCTTCACCGACCATGTCATCCGGCGGCGCCCCGCTCCTCCGCCGGCGGGGGAATACGTCGAACGCCTTCTGCTGCGCCCCGGCCCCGGCACGCCCACGCCGGGTTGACCACCCGGCGGTTCCTTCCCCCACGCCTGCATGCGACCCAACGCCGTCACGTTCGTTCTGCGCGGCGCCTCCCAACTGAGACGATTCGGCTGGCGTCTCCTTTGGTACCGGTACGTCAAACGCCGCGCAATTTTGCGCGCCCCCGCGATCGTGTGCCCGGAGAATGCCGATTTGGAGGTGCATATCCAGGTGTGCGATCGCGACTGGCTCAATGCCCTGTGGACACTGCACAGTTTTCAACACTTCGCCGCCCGACCATTTCGCCTCCTTGTGCTCTGCGACCGATCGGTGACGGATCCGATGCAGGCGCGGCTGCGGACTCGGCTTCCGGGTGCATCGGTGGTGCCCTGCGATCCGCCGCCGGAGGCGGTCCGCGCCTGTTTCTCCTCCCGCTGGCCCACGCTGTTTCGGCTGCGGACGTCCGGGATCTATCGGACCTTGCCGAAGGTGATGGATTCATATGCGTTGCGCCGGCGCGAGGTCATCCTGTCGATCGATCCCGACGTCCTGTTCTTCGCCCCGCCCGACGAGCTCCTGGCCGACCTGGATCCCGCCCGGGCATGCTTTGCGCGGTTTAATGTTCCGCGCACCGACACCCATCGATGGGGCGGCTTCGCGCTCGATGAGGAGGTGCTGTATGAGCAGTTCCACCTGCGTTTCCCGCCGCGGTTCGGTTGCGGACTCGGCTCGGTGAATTACGCCCGGGCCGATTGGGATTTCATCGAGCAGGTGGTGTCCCGGGTTCCGCCGGATCCCGCGCGCAGTTTCCTGCTCGACCAGACGATCTACGCCCTGTGGTGCGAGCGGGTGGGCTGGGATCCGCTCCCGACCGACCGCTACACCATCGAGCCGGTCGCAAATCTGGAGGGTGTCGTCACCCGCCACTATTTCGGCAAGACCCGTGACCTCCTCTACGTGGAGGGCATCCCCCACCTGCTCGCCCTGAGCGGATTTTCGTCCCGCTTCGCCCGCCGGATCACACCGTCGCGCGCCTAGACACCACCCCGCCCCACCATGGCGCGGCCCTCCCGCGCGCCTACTTTTGACCCACCGGATTTCCGATGATACCCTCCTCCGAACGCGATGCCCCCGAGTCCATGGCCCTGCCGCGTCTCCTGCTCCTCACCAACGAATTTCCGCAAACCATCGGGGCCGGGAGCATCCTGCTTTATCGGCTGTTCCAGGACTACCCGTCCGACCGCCTGTTGGTGGTGAGCAACTCCAGGGCGTCGGCCGGCGCGGAGTTGCTCCGGTGCCGCCACGAGTGGTTGCCGCTCGCCGCCGATCGCCTGATCCAAACGCGGTTCTGGCCGTGGCGCGCCGCCCTGCGGGCGTTGGGGGCGTCCCGCCTGCCCTCGATCCGGCGCATCGACCGCGTGGTCGCAGGCTTTGCCGCCGACCTGGTCGTCGTGGTGATGCAGGACACCTGGTTCTACGACCTGGGCGCACGCTATGCGGCGGCCCGCGGCCGGCCCCTCGTGGTGGTGGTGACTGACCTGCCCCAAGCTTTCGAGCCCGTGCCCCCGTGGCTGCGACGACTCCAGCACCGGCGAGACGCGACCGTCTTGCAGCGGGCCGTCTGCCGGCTGGCAGTCAGCCGCGGCATGGTCGAGTTCTTCGGCCGCGAGTTCGGCCTTTCGGGCGAGTTGCTGCCACTGCCGCGCGCGGACCGGCCTGTGGCCCAAGATCCCGAGCGTTGCCGCGCCCTCAAAGTCCCCGGCCGGCTCACCCTGGGCTTCGCCGGCGGTCTCCATTACGGCTACGGCGAGCAGTTCCTGCGCATGCTCCCCCAGTTGCGGCAGGCGGGCACGATCGTCGAGTGCTTCGGACCCCATCCCGGCGGCCGGTTGACCTTGCTGAAGGACGCAACGGATGTCTTCCATTTCAATGGCTACCTGACCCCGCCGGAGCGGGCCTGGGAGGAGCTGCTCCGACGCTGCGACGTCGTTCTGCAACCGTACCTCAATCCCCCGGGACCGCACGGCCTCCAGTACCGCACCCATTTTCCGAGCAAACTCGGGGATTGCCTCGCCCTCGGTCTGCCTCTGCTGATCACCGGGCCCGCGGAGGCGAGCGGAGTGCGGTGGTGCCTCGAGCACTCCGGCTCCGCCGTCGTTTTGACGGATTCCTCGCCCGCAGCGCTGGCGGAAATCCTGTCGAGGTTGCGCGACGATGCGGACCTGCGCGTCTCAGTGGCCCGGGCCGCCCAAGCGGCCGGCGTCGTCTTCGCCGCCGCGCCGCTGCGCACGCAGTTCTACCGCCGCCTCGCCAGCCTCGCCGCCACAGCCGCACCATGAGGATCTTCGGCAACTGCCTCGTCAAAAACGAGGCCGACATCATCGCCGAAACCCTCGGCCAAGCCGCGCGCTGGTGCGATCGCATTTTCGTGTTCGACAACGGCAGCAGCGACGGCACGTGGAACCTCGTGCGGCAACTCGCCAGCCGGGAGCCACGCATCGTGCCGTTCCAGTCCGCAGAGGTGCCCTTCCGGAACAGTCTTCGCCGCGACACCTTCACTCACTTCCGGCCGGAATGCCGGGCGGGGGACTGGTGGTGCAAACTGGACGCCGACGAGATCTATCTGGACGACCCGCGGGCGTTCCTCGCCGCGGTCCCGGCTGGCGAGCACGTGGTCTGGGCGGCGAGTTTTCAGTTTTATTTCACCGACGACGACGTGCGCCGCTACGAACGCGATCCGCACGCCTACCCTCCGCACACCACGGCCGAACGCGCCCTGCGCTACTGCCGGTGCGACTATTCGGAACCGCGTTTTTTCCGCTACCGCGAGCGGTTGCGGTGGGACCGCGGTTCGGAGCCCCGCCACCTCGGACTGGTGCATCCGCGGAGAATCCGGCTGAAACACTATCAATACCGGAGTCCCCCGCAGATCGCGCTGCGCCTGGCCACCCGGCAGCAGGCGATCGCCGCGGGAGCGGGGGTCTTTCGCGATTACTGCGAGACGCGGGACTGGCGGGACACGGTCGTCCCAGCCTCCAGCTGCCGGTGCTGCGACCAACCGGACGCCTTCGTCATCGATGACACCGCGCTGCCGCGGCACCTGGAGCCGCCGGGGCGCCGCGGGCTGAAGTGGGTGATGCATCGATCCGGCTTATGGCCGTGAACTCCGACACGAAATCGACCCTGCGGTGCTCGGTCGTCATCGCGACGCTCGACCGCGTCGCCAGCCTGGGAGTCGTGCTGGAGTGCCTGAGGCGCCAGACGCGGCCGCCGGCCGAACTGATCATCTGCGCCGCCGGCGACGGCGGCGCCGCCGCGCTGGCGGCGGCGTTTCCGGCGCCGTTCCCGATCCGCTGCGTTCCCGCCGCGGAGCGGAGTGCCGCGCGCCAGCGCAATCAGGCGGCGGCGCTCGCCACCGGGGAAATCCTGGCGTTTCTGGATGATGACATCGAGTTCGCCGAGGACCTTTTCGCCCGGATGCTGGCGCGCTTTGAGGACGCCGGGCTGCGTCCGGGGGCGCTCGGTCCCCGGATTCGGAACTACGACCGCCGGGCGCCCGGTTGGATCACGCGCCAGTACTACCGGTTGCAGGCCGGATATGCCCACGCGGATTACGGCGGCCGGTTGTTCGGACCCGCCATCAACTGCGTCCCGGTTTACGGCGCCAATTCTCCCGCGCTCATCCCGGCGCAATGGCTGCCGGGCACCTGCCTGTTCATGCCGGCCGAGATTTTCCGCCGCTACCGCTTTCCCGAATTCACCGGCTACAGTTATGCCGAGGACGTGCATCTGACCGCCCGCGTGGCCCGCGAGGCGCCCCTTTATTTCGTGGCCGACTGCGGGATCGTGCACCACTCGCTCCCGAGCGAGTTCAAGGCGGACCGGGCGCGGCTGGTCGCCGGCAAACTCCGCAATCTCCATCTGATTGCGCGGGACATCCTCGGCCTGCGGGGCTGGGCCCTTTGGTGGCGCTGGCAGCTCCATCGCCTGTTTCTGACGGCCGCGTTGCTGGCGCGCCGTCCGCCGCAATGGATCGCGGAACTCCGCGGAATCTGGTTTCCTCCGTCATGAACGCGGCCCCCAAAGTTCTGGTTGGAATCACCACGTTCAATCGCGCGGGGCTCCTGCCCAAGGCCCTGGCGGCCGCCCGCGCCCAGTCCTACCCCGGCCTTATGGTCGCGGTCGTGGACGACGGTTCGACCGACGCGACGCCCGGCCTGCGGGCAGGCCATCCCGACGTTCGCTGGGAACGCAACGAGGCGACGCGGGGCTATATGGCCTGCCGCAACCATTTGATGCAGACGGCGGAGGCCGACTTCTACGTCAGTCTCGACGACGACGCTTGGTTCCTCCAAGGCGATGAGATCGCCGTGGCCGTGGCGCGGATGCAGGAGGACCCGGCGATCGGCGCGATCGCCTTCGACATCCTATCGCCCGACCGGCCCAACCAGGCTCCGCGCACTCCTCCCGAACCCGCCACGGTCTTCGTCGGGTGCGGGCATGTCCTGCGGCTCGCGGCCGTGCGGGCCGTCGGCGGCTACGCCCCGACGCCCGGCGCCTACGGTTCGGAGGAGAAAGATCTCTCGCTGCGCCTGCTCGACGCCGGCTGGGCGATCGTGAAACTGCCCGGTGTTCACGTCTGGCATGAGAAGGCGTGGAACGGACGAGATTGGTACCCTTTGCACCGCTCCGGCGTCTGCAATGAGCTGGTCATGACCGTGCGGCGTTGTCCGGCGCCGGACGTGTTGGTGGTGTTGCCGCTGAAGCTGGTGAGTTACGCGTGGTTCTGGCTGCGCCGGCCGCGGTATCTGCGCGCCGGCCTCGCCGGCGTCGCCCAATTCCTGCGTCACCTGGGCGGGAGTTGGAGGACGCGGAAGCCGGTGCGCCGGCGCACCTTCTGGCGGGCGACGGCGGGACGGACGCCATGAAGCCCCGGCTATTCCTGTTGCCGGCCGGCCGGCGGGCCCGCCCCGTGCGCTCCGGGCTGTTCAAGGGCATCCGGCTCGCCCTCGATCTCCATGGCGGTGACTTGCAGATGTATGCCGGTCTTTACGAACGCGAGACCTTCCCCTGGCTGCGCCGGCTGCTGCGCGGTTGTCAGGGCGCGATCGATGTCGGCGCCGCCAAGGGCGAACTCTCCCTGCTTTGTCTCCGCCAACCGGGCATGCGGCGCGTCGTGGCGGTGGAGCCGGCAAAGACAGAGTGTGCTTTGCTGCAGGCCAATCTGGCTCTGAATCATCTGACGGGCGATCCCCGCTTCTGGCTTCACCTCGGTTTTGCAGGCCGCGGATCGCCTCCCAGGTGGCGCACGCTGGACGAACTTGCGGCCGAAGTGCCCGCACCGTTGTTCATCAAGATCGACGTCGACGGCCCCGAAGCCGAGGTGCTTGCCACCGGTTCCGAAACGCTCTTCCGGCGCGACTGCCGCCTGCTCATCGAAACCCATAGCGTGACGGCCGAAACCGTGTGTCAGAGGCAACTCCTTGCGTCGGGCTACGTGATACAGATCATCCCCAATGCCTGGTGGCGCCGCTTCATTCCCGAGCGCCGCACCATCCCCCACAACCGGTGGCTGGCAGCCTGGCGGGCCGCCAATCCGCCCGCTGCGAATCCGTGAAAGTCCTTCTCGCGCACCCTGGCACCCAGCACGCCTTCCGGCTAGCCCGGGAACTCGATCACCGCGGATTGCTGGGCGAATTTTGGACGGGGCTGGCGCTGGCCGATGGATCCATCGGCGCCAAGGTGGCCGGGATGGCCCGGGGCTGGCCGGTGATCGGCGGGCTCCACAGCCGGGTGGCGCACGGGATTGACCGCGCGCGGATCCATACGCTGCCGGGCATTGAGATCAAAGCGCTGCTCGGCCTGCGCTTGGGCGGGGAAAAGTTGTCCATCCTGCATGAACGCAACCGTCGTTTCCAGGCGGCCATTCCGGACGACGTGCTCCGGCGCAGCGACGCCATCGTCGGCTTCGACACCTCCAGCTGGTTGCTGGCGCAGCGGGCGCACACCTTCGGCCGGCCGCTGCTGCTCGATCGCAGCATTGCCTGCGCGTCCGCCGTTGCGCCCCTCTTCGAGAAACTGCATCAGCAATATCCCGCCTGGCTGGCGACGGCAGAAGCGCGGCCCGCCTGGCTGGTCGCGGCGGAGCGACAAGAGCATGCGCTGGCCGACCGCATCGTGGTCGGCGGAAGTTTTGCCCGCGACTCCCTGGTGGCCGAAGGGGCCGACGCCGCAAAAATCCGCCTCAATCCCTATGGGGTCGACTGGGCGCGCTTCGCCGCGGCAGCGGCGGCAACCGGACCGGCGCCGGGCGGGGGCCGTCCGTTGCGTTTCTTGTTTGTTGGCTCCCTGATCGGCCGGAAAGGCCTGCCGGTGCTGATCGACGCATGGCGCCGCCTCCAACCGTGCGATGCCGAACTGTGGCTCGCAGGCGCTTGCGGTGTGCACGAGCGCCCGTTGATTCCGGAACTGCCCGGCCTGCGGCAATTGGGCCGTGTGCCGCACGCCGATGTTCCCCGGCTCTATGGGCAGGCGGATGTCTTCGTCCTGCCCAGTCTGCTCGAGGGTTTCAGCCTGGTGATGCTGGAAGCCCTGGCGTCCGGCCTGCCCATCATCGTGACCCCCAATACGGGCGGCGCCGACCTGCTCGCCAGCGATGAACTGGGGCGCCTGATCGAACCGGGTTCGGTCGGGGCACTGGCGGAAGCGCTGCACCATTACCTCGAACACCCGCCGCGCCGCGAGGACGTGGCCGCGGCCGCCGCCACGCTCCGCGCCCGTTTTTCCTGGGCGGCCTATGGCGACCGCTGGGCCCGCCTGCTGCAAGAGGACCTGTCCCGACCCTGATGCTTGCCATCGTCACCAGTCATCCGATCCAGTACCAGGCTCCCCTCTGGCGTGAGCTGGCCCGGGCCGGTGACGTGCCCTTTGCGGTTTGGTTTTTGAGTCCGCACGGGGTGCGGGATTCCTACGACCGGGGTTTCGGTCGGACGTTCGCCTGGGACGTCGACCTCCTCGAAGGCTATCCGCACCGCTTCCTCGACGTGCAGGCGGGCTGGAGGCTCGATCGCTTCAACGGGGTGCGCTTGCAGCACCGCTGGAGCGAGGAGTTTCGCGCGCACCACGTGTCGGCCTTGTGGGTCGAAGGCTGGCGTTTCCGCGCGCTGTGGCAGGCCGTGGCCGCCGCGCGCGCCGAAGGACGGCAGATCTGGCTGCGGGGGGAGAATCCCGATCTGCAGCCAGAACCGTGGCTGCGGCGACTCTGGAAGCGGCCTCTGCTGCAGAGTCTGTTCCGCAAGGTGGATGCCTTTCTCTGCATTGGCTCGGCCAACCGGCGATTCTATCGCGGGTACGGCATCGAAGACCGCCGCCTGTTCGCCGCACCGTACTGCGTGGACAATGCGCGTTTCGCCGCCGCCGCGGCGGAACTGCGCCCGCGGCGGCAGGAGTTGCGCGCGCGCTGGGGCATCGCGTCGAATGCATTCTGCGTCCTGTTCTGCGGCAAGCTCATTCCCAAGAAACGGCCGCTCGACCTGGTGGAGGCCGCACAACGCCTTCCCGAGGCTGGAGGGCGGCCCTGGCACCTGCTCTTCGCGGGCGATGGGGAACTGGCCCCGCTCCTGCGCGACCGGCTGGCCGCATCCGGCGCACCGCGCTCGACCCTGACGGGTTTTCTCAACCAGAGCGAGCTTCCGTCAGCTTATGCCGCGGCCGACTGCCTCGTGCTGCCGAGCGACCACGGCGAAACCTGGGGCTTGGTGGTCAATGAAGCGCTGGCCGCCGGTCTACCCGTGGTGGTCAGCGATCGCTGCGGCTGCGCCGAGGACCTGGCCGCCCCGCTGGGTGCGGGATTCTGTTACCCGTGCGGCGATACCGCCGCCCTGGCCCGGGCGGTGGCCGGCATAGCGCTGCAACCGCCGCCGCCGGAGCGGATCCTGGCGGTGGTTGACGCCCACGCGCCGCGGCGCACGGTGGACACCGTCCGACGGCTCTTCCGGATCATGCCGGGCATCGCATCCGGCCAGCCGCGGACCGCAACTTCTCGCCCATGAATCAGTCTGGTCCGGTTTCCGTCGCCCCTCTCCACGTCCGGCGCCTGGTGCTGATGGGCTATGCCGCCCTCGGCGCCTTTGCGGTGTGGTACTGGACGGCCACCAAGTGGCCGGATGACGAACTCAACCTGCTGGCCATCGGCATGCTGATCCTCGGCGTCTGGCCGACCTTGCGCTGGCTGGGTCGACACGATGCCACCTATCCGCTCATCGAAACCTTGCTGCTGACGACGATCCCCTTCTACGCCCTGCCCCTGATCACCGAGCATGAGGCCATTGTGGATTATCCCATCGTCGCGCTGCGCCAGGCCGCGGGGGTTATCCTGACATTTCAACTGGCCTGCATTGCCGGCAGCATGCTGGCCGCCAAATCCTATACATCCAGACCCCATGGGGACTGGTGGCGGATGGAGCTGGTCCCGGAGCACAAGCTCAAGTTCACGGCGCACACCATGACCTTGATGACGGTCTGGTTGTTGGTCTCCACTTTCACTGATTGGATTCCACAGGACTGGCTCGGCACTTTTCGGGCCATTTTCTATGGCCTCGGCATTCTTAGCACGTTCATCCAGGCGCGCGTCTGGGGCGGCGGGGATTCCACCCTCCGGGAGAAGGTCCTCTTCTGCTGCAATCTGGGATGCCAATTGATCCTGACATTTTCCACGCTGCTGCTGATCTATGGCATCTCCTCGATCTTGATCGCGCTGGTGGGCTTCTTTTCCTCGGCCCGCCGGGTGCCGTGGCTGCCCTGCGTCATCCTGCTGCCGGTGCTGGCGGTGCTGCACAATGGCAAGTCCCGGATGCGGGAAATCTACTGGCAGGAAGGTGCGCCGGCGGTGGGGATTACGGACCTGCCCCCCTATTTCACCCAATGGTTTCAATTCGGGCTGCAAGCCGCGTCGCAAGAGGATTCCGCCAGGCACTCCACCGCCCTGACGTTCGGCCTCATGCGCCGGGCCTCGCTCTACCAGATCGTGTGCGTCACCACCAACATCATCCCGGACCGCGCCCCCTTTCTGGATGGCGAATCCTACCGCCTGATTCCCGCGCAGATTCTGCCGCGCTTCGTCTGGCCCAACAAGCCCAGCCCCAACGACAGCATGAAGGTGCTGGCCATCCACCTTGGGATTCTGACCCGGGAGGAGGCGGAGTACACCAGCATCGGTTTCGGCATGGTGGCGGAGTCCTATGCCAACTTCGGTTATGTCAGCGTGGCGGGCCTGGGGATTTTGCTCGGGTTCGGCTTGCGCCGCCTGGCCGTCAGCACCGTGGCCTGTGCCACGCTCTCCCTGCCCGGCATCTTCCGCATTCTGTGCATGGCGTGGTGCCTGAGCGCCGAGACCACGCTCGCCGTATGGCTTTCGTCGCTCTATCAGGCTTGCGTGGCGATTCTGGTTCCCCTGTTCCTGTGGAAATATCTCACGAGTGGCGGCCCCGGCGCCGACGGATCATGAGGATCACGATCACCATGGGGTTTTTTCTCCCCGTGCCGCCGGTGGCGGGCGGCGCGATGGAAAAGGCCTGGTTCCGGCTGGGCCGGGAGTTTGCCGCCGCCGGCCATGCGGTGACGTTGCTCTCGCGGCGCTGGCCTGGCTTCCCCTCGCGTGAGCGCCTCGATGGCGTCGAGATGATCCGGGTGCCCGGCTTTGATCACACGCGAAACCTTCCGCTCAACCTGCTCCTCGATGGCCTCTGGGGACTGCGCCTGCTCCGCCATCTGCCGGACGCCGATATCATCGCCTGCAACAACGTCACCCTCCCCATCCATCTGCCCTGGCTGCGCCGCCGCGCCGGTCGCGTCGTGGTCGTGCTGGGGCGCATGCCCAAAGGGAACATTCCCTTTTATCGGGGGGTGGCGCGGCTGGTGGCCACCAGCCAGGCGGTGGCAGAGCAGGTCGCCCGCGAAAGCCGCGCTCTGGCCGGTCGCACCCGGATCTTCCCCAATCCCATGGATTGGGAGCTTCATGCCCGGGCTTCCGCGCAACGAGGCGATCCGGTGATCATCGGCTACATGGGGCGGCTCCATCCCGAAAAGGGCCTGGAAACCCTGTTGCGCGCGGCGGTCCGCCTCAAAGCCGAGCCCGATCTTCCGGCCTGGCGGCTGGTGCTCCGCGGTCCGGCCGACGTACGGCACGGGGGCGGCGGCGAGGGTTATGTGCGCGGCCTCGAGGAGGCATTCGATCCCCGGCTGGGCCCGCGGCTGGTCTGGGAGCCGCCGGTGTTTGCCGAGGCGGCGCTCGCACCGTGTTATGGCGCGCTCGACCTCTTCTGCTATCCCAGCCTCGCCGCGCGCGGCGAGGGCCTGAGCGTCGCCCCGCTGGAGGCCATGGCCGCCGGCGCGGTGCCGGTGCTCTCCCGCCTTGACTGCTACCGCGATGTGCTGCGCGAAGGCGTCAATGGCTTCGCGTTCGATCACACCAGAGCCGATGCCGACACCGAACTCGCCGCGCTGCTGGCGCGGTTGATCCGGGATGGGGCGCTGCGGCGGACCGTGGGCGCACAGGCCCAAGCCGACGTGCGGCGTTTTGACTACAAGGTGGTTGCCCGCGATCTGCTGGACGATTTCGGCCGGTTGACGAGCCCCCCCGGGGGCCAGTAGCCTCCATCCCCTCCGTGCGTTCCCCCGAAAAACCGTATCTCGGCCGCGGTTGCACCACGCCCCATCCGGGAGGCGAGATCGTGCGCCAATGGCTCTGGGCGTTGGTGCAGGCCACGCTGTTCCGCTGGAGCCCGCGTCCGTGGCACTGGTGGCGGGCGTGGCTGTTGCGCCTGTTCGGGGCCGACATTCCCGCGCCCGGCCGCGTGGTCGTGTTCCCGACCGCGCGCGTCTATTTTCCCTGGAAACTCACGCTGGCGCCGCGGGCCATGGTGGGCCGCCACGTGAACCTGTACAACCTCGCGCCCATTTCCCTCGGTTACGGCGCCAACCTCAGCCAATACTGCCATCTCTGCGCCGGCACCCACGATTACAGCCGCTGGGACATGCCACTCGTCACGAAGCCGATCGCGATCGGCGACAACGCCTGGCTCGGCGCCGACGTGTTTGTGGGCCCGGGCGTGACCATCGGCGAATTATGCGTCGTGGGCGCGCGCTCGGTGGTGGTCAAGGATCTGCCGCCGCGCATGGTGTGCGCCGGCCATCCCTGCCGGCCGCTCAAGGAGCGCCTCCCGCCGACGTAGGCCAATCCGGCGCGTCCGGCCGGCGGGCCGGCGTCGGGCGGTATAACGGGTATGAGAATCGCCCAGATCGTCCCCAGCCTCGAAGAACAACACGGCGGACCGTCCAAGTCCGTGTACCGCCTGGCGGCGGCCCTGGCCGCGCTGGGCCACGAGGTGGACCTGCTGGCCACGCGCCCGGACGGCCCGGCGGAGCCGGCGCAGGCCGGCCGGCTGCGCGTACTCCAATTTCGCCGCGACCGGCCGGAGGTCCTGTGTCCCTCGGCCGCGTTGCGCGAGCACCTGCAGCGGCAGGCGTACGATTGCCTGCACCACCATTCGCTCTGGCTGCGCACACTCCATTATGCGCGCCAGGCCGCGCGGGCCGGCGGAGCGCCCCTGGTGATTTCGCCTCGCGGCATGATGAGCGACTGGGCGTGGCGG
>CAZAFS010000028.1:0-11106 GCA_964484165.1 uncultured Opitutaceae bacterium
AAGTGGAGTCGGCCATCGCCCGTGAACACATGTCCTACCTCACCAAGCCCTTTGATCTGAGAGAGCTGCTCAAGATAATCCGGCAGAATCTGGACGGGAAATGACAGGGACGCCGCCAAGTGGAGCGGCGCCGGTCGTGTCGAATAGCCTGCAGGCGCGACTGGGCTTCCGGCAGGGCGACGCGGCGAACCGCTCCCTTGGCATCGATTTTACGTCGCGAGGACACCCATGCGCTGGCCGCCGGCCTGGCGGCGGCCGGCTGAAGTGCGCCTTCCCTCGCCCGACCTTTTCCTGCATGATCTTTTCGTGTCGCCCGTGAATCTGTCCTCGCTCCGCGTCCTGACGCTTCCGCCGGGATCCCGCGTCGTGCTCGGGGCGGTCGCGTTGTTATGCGCGTCGTGCACCACGGGGCCGGTGGAGTCTGCGTCGACGGCCGGCGCCGGTGCCGCCGGGCCGCCGACACGGGACGAATACGCCATCGGCGCCGATCTCTCATTCCTGCCCCAGGCCGAGGCGCGCGGGGCCCGGTTCAAGGACGATGGCGCGGAAAAGCCGGGTCTGTTGATTTTTCGTGATCACGGCTACAACTGGATTCGCCTTCGGCTGTTCCACACGCCGACGCAGCTGCCCAATGATCTCGACTACACGCTGGCGGAGGCGCTCGCGGCGAAGGCGCTCGGCTACAAGTTTCTGCTGGATTTTCACTACTCCGACACCTGGGCGGACCCGGGGAAGCAATTTCTGCCGAAGGCCTGGGAGGGAATGTCGCACGCCGCCCTGGTGCAGGCGGTGTTCGCGTACACGCGGGACACCATCGCCCGGTTCCGCACGGCCGGCGCCATGCCGGACATGGTGCAGATCGGCAACGAGGTTTCGACCGGCATGCTCTGGCCCGACGGCCAGCTGCCCGCGCACTGGGACAATTTCACCGAGCTGGTCAAGGCCGGCGTCCGCGGCGTCGAGGTTGGGAGCAGTCCGGTGCCGCGGCCGCGGATCATGATCCACATCGACCAGGGCGGCAACCGGGCGAAAACGAAGGCGTTTTTCGACCGGCTCAACGCGGGCGGGGTTGAGTACGACGTGATCGGCCAGTCGTATTACCCGTGGTGGCAGGGCTCGCTGCTCGAGTTGCGCGACAACCTGGAGTTCATGGCCGACACGTACGCCAAGGACATCATTCTCGTCGAGGTGGCGTATAACTGGAAGCCGGCCGAATACCGCGCCCGGCCGGGGCCGTTCACGGAGACCCCGGCGGGCCAGCGCGACTTTCTCGAGGAGGTCAACCGTCTGGTGCTGGCCGCGCCCCACGGCCGCGGCCGGGGCGTGTTCTGGTGGGAACCCGCCGTCACCGGCCCGCTCAACCGCCGCGGAATGTTCGACGACGGGGGCAACGCGCTGCCCGTGCTCACGGTGTTCGACAAGTTCACCCGCGGCAGGATTCCCGTCCACCAACCCTAACCCGCCGTCTGCGCACAACCGGTGCTGAGTGAGATCCAGCCTTGAGCTGAGGGGACCGCACGTTTAGAGCCGTGCGGTCCTGCTGTTTTTGGCAGAGTCCAGCGCTTCGGGTTTGACCCCGCCACCCTCATAAGCCAAAAGCAAGTCAGAGGCAAGAAGCCGAGAACCCCGATCCAGTGCCGGCATCCACGGCGCGATATCCAACGAGACCATGTCGTCGACCCACCACCAAGGTGCCCTTCTGGCACGCTGTCGCGGCTGCGGGCTGGCCCTGATGGTGGCGGGTGCGCTGCTCGGTGGTGGTGCAGGGGCCAGGGCTGGGGAGGTTGCACCCGCCGGTGCGCCGTCGCCGGAAGTGATCACCAGCGTCCGCCAGTTCTGGAGAATCACGGGAGATGCCAAGCAGCAGTCCTATCATGTGCAGCTGGAATTCGTGGTTTGTTACTATGATCCCGAGTGGCACCTGCTGTGGGCCTTGGGGGACGATGGGGTCAGCTACATCCTGTGTGGAGAGAAGCGCTTTCCCATCGGGCCCGGACAGCGAATTTTGGTCGACGGCCTCATGTCTCCAGCCATCGGCCTGTCCGTGGACAAGGCTGACATCAAGGTGCTGGCTGACCATGTGTCACTGCAGCCGCTGGCCTGGCAGTTTAAGGCCAAGGCGGAAGCGGCTGCCCGGCTCCCCACCCAGTTGGTTTGGATGGAGGGCTTCGTCAATCGGGAGGCGGAAATCGACCGAACGCATGTTTTGCTGGACATGACGGTGGGCGGGGATCCGGTCCAGGCCCGGGTGCTGCTCCCGAACGTGAGCCCGGCGCTGCAGTGCGAATCGGCTTTCGTCCAGGTTCAGGGGGTCCTGGTGCCCAACGAGACGCCGGCCGGACAATTGTCGGCTCTCGCCCTCTGGGTCGCACGGCCCGAGGACGTCAAGATCAAGGGACGGCTCGGTACGGATCCACGGTTCAACCAAGCCCAGGTGCCGATAGAAATGCTGCCGTCGCTCGCCCCGGACCGGTTCGTGCGGGTCGTCGGCGCGGTCTGGAGTCAGGAGCCGGGGCACAGCCTGACGATTCGTGACGACACGGGGCAGGTGGAGATTCTCACGGGGCAGACGGAACCGGTGCCGGTCGGCGCCCGCGTCGAAGCCATCGGTTATCCCGCGACGCAAGGGGGAAAATGGATGCTGCGGGAGGGCCTGTACCGCCTGCTGCGTGACGGAACCGCCATCCCGGTTCTCCCGTCGAAGCTGCGTCTGACCGAGCAGGTGCTTGAATTGGGCAACGAGCAGGCCGCCCGCGGCCAGCGCGTGCAGCTCTTTGGGGTGGTCACGTGGGCGAATCCGGAGGTGCCGTTCTTCTTTATGAACGACGCGAGCGGTGGCATCCGCGTGTTGCTGGATGAGAACCGGAGCCCGGCGGTGTCGTGCGTGCAGGGCAATACGGTCGAGGTGAAAGGAGTGTCGGCAGCCAGCGATTTCGCGCCGGTCGTCAAGGCGACGGACGTCACGGTGGCTGGTTCCCTGGGTCTGCCGGAGGCCCGGACGGTGACGCTGGAACAGGCGTTGACCGGCATCGAAGAAGGGCAGTGGATTGAGCTCCGGGGTTACTTGCGGGAGATTGGCGGTGACGGCCCATGGGCGTGCCTGCGGCTGACGGCCGCTGCCGGAGAATTTACCGCGTACCTGCCACCCTCGGACCAGCTCGCGGCATTGGTGGGCTCCGTGGTACGCCTGCGCGGCGTGTGCAGCGCCGTCGCCAACGACCGACGGGAGCTCGTCGGCATCCGGCTCTGGGTGCCCTCGTTGTCGCCCGATTTCGTGCAGGTGGAACAGGCGGCTCCGGCGGATCCGTTTTCGGTGCCGGAACGATTCATCGCCGGTTTGCGCCAGTTCAGCACGCTGGAGGTGTTGAATCGGCGGGTGCGGATCTCCGGCGTCGTTTTATTGCAGATCTCCGGCCGTTACCTCTACCTGCAGGACGAAACGGGCAGCCTCCAGGTCCTGAGTCGCGACACCACGCCGCTGGTCCCGGGCGACCGAGCTGAAGTGGTGGGCTTTCCGGGCCGGGAAGGGCGCCGGCTGGTGCTGCGCGAAGCGGTTTGTCGCCGCCTCGCAGCCGGAGCGGAACCGCCGCCGACCGCGGTGGACACTGCGGGAGTGATCCGGGACGATCTCGACGGACACTTGGTCCGCGTTGCGGGTGTGCTGCTCAACGCCACCAACGAGGACAAAAAGGCGAGGCTCCTGATCCAGGCGGACAAGGTGGTGTTCGAAGCCATCTTGGATCTCGGCGGTGACGGCGGCGGGCAGCTTCGATTGGTTCCGGGCAGCCGGCTCGCGCTCACCGGCGTTTATCAGATCCAGTTTGACGAATACCGGTATCCGCGGGCCTTTCAAGTGCAACTGCGGTCGTCCCGCGATATTCAGGTGCTCAGCCAGCCCTCGTGGTGGACGCAGCGGCGCGCCCTGGCCGCCGTCGGTCTTTTCGCGCTCGGCGCCGCACTGGGCATCGGCAGCATGTTGACCTTGCGGGGCCGGGTCCGGCGGCAGTCGGCGCAGATCCGCGCATAGCGCGAGCGGGAAGGCCGGCGCGAGGCGAAACTGCGGCGCAAAACGAAACGCGAATCGCCGGTGGTCCTGGCCGGGAGTTGTGCCCGCGATTTCAATAATTTGCTGACGGTGATCATGGGCAAGCGGATCCACGCGAAGCTCGCTGCGGCGGAAGCTTCGGTGGTGGGCCGGGCGTCTTCGGATGAAGGGATTCGGCCGGGGGCGGTGTTCTCCCTTCAACCTCCTGCAACCATGAAAACATCCCCTGTGCTCATGCTTGGTCTCGGACTGCTGCTCTCAGGCAGCGTCCTCGCGCAGCCTTCTCCTGCGGTGCCGGATTGGCAGTCGTTGAAGATCCTGCAAACTGTCGAGCCGCTCTTCCCTTACCGCCTCATGCAGCTGACTGTGACCGAGGGCGAGGCGCGCTTGGTCATCCGGGTTGACCCCGACGGCAAGCTCGCCGAGTGGCTGATCATCGGCTACACCCAGCCGGACTTCGCGGACGCCGCGGTGGCGGCGGTCAAGCAGTGGCAATTCGAGCCGGCGCGGTTTCACGGCATTCCGGCCGGCGCGATCTCCGAACTGAACTTCGCTTTCTCGGCCAGGGGCGTCGTGGTCAGCCTGAGTGCGGCCGATTTTGTCGAGGCGCGCGCGCTGCAGATGTTAAATGGCCATTACGCATTCCAGCCCTGTCCGTCCAGCGAACTGGACCGGCGGCCCGAGCCGATCGCCGCCGTCGCCCCGGCCTATCCCAAGGCGCTTGCGGACAAGGGAGTGCGCGGTCACGTGACGGTCGAGTTTTACATCGATCAGACCGGGGCGGTGCGCCTCCCGGCGGTCTCGACGCAAGACAACTTGGAATTGGGCGAGCTGGCGGTGATGGCCGTAAGCCTGTGGAAGTTCACGCCTCCAACGTCCAGGGGGCGGAATGTATTGGTGAAGGCCGTGCAAGTGTTTGATTTCAAGGACGGCAGCTGACCGTTCATCTTCGCACGGCCGGTGCTGAGAGCTGACAGGACCGCACGGTGAACGCCGTGCGGTCTTGCTGTTTTTGGCGGCGCCCCGCGCCGCTCCAGCGGGGCGCCACCAGAGCTTGGGATTTGACCCTGTCCCTTATTTGGGGCGGAATGGTGGCAAGGTCGAGGATTTGAGAACCCCCACCCAGCGCCGCGACATCGGCGGCGTGCCAGCCAGAGAAATCATGTTTTCGACCCAACACCAAGGAGCCCTCCGGGCCTGCTGTCGCGGCTGCGGCATGGCCTGGTGGATGGTGGCGGCATTGTTGGGTGGGGCCGGCGTCAGAGCCGCGGACGCGGCGCCAACCGCGTCGCCGGAGGTGATCACCCGCGTCCGCCAGTTCTGGGAGATCGCGGGGGATGCCCGACGGCAGCCGCACCAAGTGCGGCTGGAATTCGAGGTTTATTACTACGACCCCCAATGGAGCCTGCTGTGGGCTTTGGGGGACGATGGCATCAGTTTCATTCGGTGCGGACCGAAAATGTATTCCATTGAAGCCGGCCAGCGGATTCAGATCGACGGGTTGATGACTCCAACCGGCGGTCTGGCTCTGGACCAGGCGGACCTCAAGATCCTGCCCGACCGCGGGCCATTGCAGCCGCAGCCATGGCAGTTTCAGGGCAAGGCCGCGGATGCCGCCAGCCTGCCCACGCAGCTGGTGGCGATGGAAGGGTTTGTCAACCGGCAGTCGGAGATCGACAAGACGCATGTGTTGTTGGACATGACCGTGGCCGGGTGGCCGGTGCAGGTCCGGGTGCTGCGGCTGAACTTGGGCGCGGAACTGCAGTGCGAGTCGGCCTTCGTCCGCGTCCATGGGGTCTTGGTGCCCAACGTGACGCCGGCGGGAGAGCTCTCAGCCCTCGCCCTGTGGGTCGCGCGGCCGGAGGACGTCAAGATCACGGGATGGCTCAAATCCGATCCGCGGTTCAACCAGGCTCCGACGCCGATAGAAAGGCTGCCGAAGCTCGCCGCCGACCGGTTTGTGCGGGTCGTCGGCACGGTCTGGAGTCAGGAGCCGGGGCACAGCCTGACGATTCGCGACGCGACCGGGCAGGTGGCGGTCCTCACCGGGCAGACCCAGCCGATGCAAATCGGCTGGCGCAGCGAAGCGATCGGGCGTCCTGTGATCGAAGGGGACAAATGGACGATGCGCGAAGGGCTGTATCGCCTGCTGCCGGGCAGCCATGACGAGGAGGGGCTGGTCCCCGCCGCCCCGTCAATCCTGCGTCTCGCCGAGCCGGTGTTGGAATTGGGCAACGAGCAGGCGGCCTACGCGCGCCCGGTGCGGCTTTTTGGGGTGGTGACATGGGCCCATCCCGGCGTCCGATTCTTTTATGTGAACGATGCGAGCGGGGGCATCCGCGTGGTGCTGGATGAAAACCGGAGCCCCATGCCGGTGCAGGGCAACACGGTCGAGGTGGAAGGAGTGACCGCGGCGGGCGATTTCGCACCCATCGTCAGGGCGTCGGGCGTCACGGTGGCCGGCTCGTTGAGCATGCCCGAAGCCCAGGACGTGACGCTCGAACAGGCGCTGACCGGCGTGGAAGAGGGCCAGTGGATTGAACTCCGGGGGTATTTGCGGGAAGTCGATCGCGATGGTCCGTGGGCGCGCCTGCGGCTGACGACCTCCGCCGGCGAGTTCACCGCTTATTTGCCGCCGTCCGACCAGCTCGCGGCGTTGGTTGGCTCGGTGGTGCGTTTGCGCGGCGTCTGCAGCGCCGTGGCCAACGAGCGACAGGAGCTGGTCGGCATCCGGCTCTGGGTGCCTTCGTCCTCGTCTGATTACATCCAGGTGGAGCAGCCGGCGTTGCGGGATCCTTTTGCCGTGCCGGAGCAATCCATCGGCAGCCTGCGCCGGTTCAGCACGCTGCAGGCGATCAACCGCCGGGTGCGGGTCGCGGGCGTCGTCTTGCTGCAGGTTCCCGGCCGCTACCTCTACGTGCAGGAGGGGATGGACAGCCTCCAGGTCCTGAGCCGCGATACCACCCCCCTCGACCCGGGCACCCAAGTGGAGGTGGTGGGTTTTCCGGGCCGGGAGGGCAGCCGGTTGGTCTTGCGCGAGGCGGCCTATCGCCGCCGCGCCGGCGGCGCGGAGCCGCCGCCGGCCGCCTTGGAAAACCCGGAGGCGGTGCAGGAGGAACTCGATGGACACCTGGTCCGCGTGACAGGGGTGCTGCTCGACACCACCAATCGGAAAGGCGAGATCAGGCTCCTGATCCAGGCGGGCAAGGCGATGTTTGAAGCCGTGATGGAGCACGGGGATGCCGGCGGCGGGCAGAGCCCATGGGTGCTGGGCAGCCGGCTCGCGGTCACCGGCGTTTATGAAATCCAGTTTGACGAATACCGGCATCCGCGGGCCTTTCAGGTGCAACTGCGGTCGTCCCGGGATATCCAGGTGCTCAGCCGGCCCCCGTGGTGGACGCTGCGGCTTGCCCTGACCGCGATGGGCGGGTTCGCGCTGTGCACCGCCCTCGGAATCGGCTGGGTGCTGACCTTGCGGCGGCGGGTCCGGCGGCAGACGGAGCAGCTCCGCACGCAGCTGGAAAAGGAAGCCCGACTCGAGGCGGAACTGCAGCGTTCGGCGAAACTGGAATCGCTGGGCGTCCTGGCCGGCGGTATCGCCCACGATTTCAACAATTTGCTGACGGTGATCATGGGCAACCTGACCCTCGCGAGGCTCGACACGGCGGAATCCTCGGTGGTGAACCAGTGGCTGCGGGAAGCCGAGCGCGGGGTGCTGCGCGCCCGCGATCTGACGCTGCAGCTGCTGACTTTCGCCAAGGGCGGCGATCCGGTGCGCAAGGCCGTGGTGCTGTCCGACATCGTCCGGGAGGCCGCCGAATTCACCCTTCATGGCGCAAAGGTGCGCTGCGAATTCGACATCGCGGCCGACCTCTGGCCGGCGGAAGTGGACAAAGGGCAGATCGGCCAGGTGGTGCAGAACATCGTGCTGAACGCCACCGAGGCGATGCCGGACGGCGGGGTGATTCGCGTCGCCCTGCGCAACGTCATTGTGGAGGCTCAGGCCGTGCCGGACCTGGCCGCCGGACGTTACCTCAAGCTGACGATCGCCGACTCCGGCCAGGGCATCAATCCGGAGCACCTGGCGCGAATCTTCGATCCCTATTTCACCACGAAGCCAAGCGGCAGCGGGCTGGGTCTCGCCACGGTGTACTCGATCATCAAACGGCATCTCGGGCGCATCGAGGTGCAATCGGAACCGGGCCGGGGCACGACGTTCAGCATCTGGCTACCCGCGGCGCAGAAACCGCCCTCCGCGGCTCCGATGATTCCGAAGCCGCTGGCGCGGCAATTCGGCCGCGTGCTGTTGATGGACGATGACGAGGCCATTCGGTTGACGGCCGCAGCCCTGCTGCAGCGCCTGGGCGTCGAGGCGGTGCCGGTGGACGACGGCGCCCAGGTGCTGCGCGAGTATGCGGCGGCGCGCGCCGCGGGGCGGCCCTACGACCTGGTGATTCTCGACCTCACCGTGCCCGGCGGCATGGGCGGGCGCGAGACCATGGAGCAGCTGCTCCGGATGGATCCCCAGGTGCGGGCGTTGGTGTCGAGCGGTTATTCGAGCGACCCGGTGCTCGCGCATTATCGCGCTCACGGGTTCCTGGGCCTGGTGCCGAAGCCGTACGACATCGAGGAACTCGCCCGGGTCATTCATGCCGCCTTGAAGGGCGAGGCGGATTAGCCCGTCAGACCGGCAATCGCGGCTGCACGCCAGAAGAGACGGAGCATGTTCGCGGGAGGTCGATATCGGGGGAGGCCGCCCGGGATCAGGAAACCGTCTTTCGCGACCGAAGAAAACATCTGATTTAGCCTTAAACTTGGGACCGCCTCGCGCGTCGGCAATTTCGTTCCCGCCGGCCGGTCCGCCAGCCGGCGCCGCCGGGTGAAGTCGCGCCTTTGGCAACCTGCCGGTCGCGCCGAGAGCCGGCCCTCGGGTGGCCGTCACAGCAGCGGAGAATCGGCCGGCGCCGGAACGGCACGGGCGCGGGTCGTCCGAAAGGGGGAGCGGGGCAATTTTCAGGAGAATTGCAGTTTTACTTTGAGATTTAGCGATAAACCATTTTGATGGCGCCCTTCGACATGAAATTCAGCGATGGCGAATGGCTGATGCAGCCGGGAGTTGTAGTCCATTACCCGGTGGAGGTTCATGACGTCAGGGAGGTGAAAGGCACGCTGCTGATCCATGCATCCACCCGCCCCATCCGCCATCGGGGCGACACGCTGGGCGGGCCGTTGCTCACGGTCCAGCTGAGTTCGCCGATGGAAAATGTGATCCGGGTCCGGGTGGAGCATTTTTCCGGCGGCGCGGACCGGGATCCGAAGATTCCGCTGCAGGTGCGCAAGGCGCCGCGGGTCGCGATTGAAAACGGCCGGCAGGAGGCGGTGCTCCGCTCCGGGGAGCTCGCCGCGCACGTGAAGAAGGAAAAGGAAGGCTGGGAAATCGCCTTCAAGGCCGGAGGCCGGATGCTGACGAAAACCGGGTGGCACGGCATGGGATACATCCAATACGCCGGCCGGGGTTCGTTCCTGCACGAGCGGCTTCATCTCGGAGTGGGCGAGTGCGTCTACGGTTTGGGCGAGCGTTTCACCGCCTTCGTCAAGAACGGCCAGGTGGTGGAGAACGACAACCGGGACGGCGGCACCGGCAGCGACCAGGCGTACAAGTCGATCCCTTTCTATTTGACCAACCGCGGCTACGGCGTGCTGGTGAACGAAACCGGCCGCGTCTCGTTCGAGGTGGCCTCGGAGCGGGTGTCGCGCGTGCAGTTCAGCCGGCCGGGCGAGAAGCTCGAATATTTCCTCATCCACGGCCCGACGCCCAAGGATGTCCTGCGCCGGCTCACGGCGCTGACGGGTCGCCCGGCGCTGCCGCCGGCCTGGTCGTTCGGCCTGTGGCTGAGCACCTCGTTCACGACGGATTACGACGAGAAGACCTGCACCCGGTTCATCGAGGGCATGAGGACGCGCCGGCTGCCGCTGCACGTGTTCCACTTCGACTGTTTCTGGATGCGGGAGTTCAACTGGTGCGATTTCGAGTGGGATACGCGCACCTTCCCGGATCCGGCCGCCATGCTCCGGCGGCTGCACAAACTCGGCGTCAAGGTCTGCGTGTGGATCAATCCCTACATCAGCCAATGCTCCCGCCTGTTCGCCGCAGGCCGGGCCGGCGGCTACTTCCTCCGTCAGACCAACGGGGATGTGTGGCAGACCGACCTCTGGCAGCCGGGCATGGCGGTCGTCGACTTCACCAACCCGGCGGCGCGCCGGTGGTTTGCCGGCCACCTGCGGCGGCTGCTGGCGATGGGGGTGGATTGTTTCAAGACCGACTTTGGCGAGCGCATCCCCGCGGAGGGCGTCGTCTATCACGACGGCGCGGACCCGGCGGGCATGCACAACTTTTATCCGGTCCTCTACAACGAATGCGTCTTCCGGGTGCTGGAGAAGGCGCGCGGCAAGGGCGAGGCCATGGTGTTCGCCCGGGCGGCCTATGCCTCCAGCCAGCGCTTTCCGGTGCATTGGGGCGGCGATTGTTGGTCGACCTTCGAATCGATGGCCGAGTCGTTGCGCGGCGGCCTCTCGCTGGGCCTGTGCGGATTCGGCTTTTGGAGCCACGACATCGGCGGCTTCGAGGGCCAGGCGCCGGCCGCGGTCTACAAGCGCTGGGTGGCGTTCGGCCTGCTGTCTTCGCACAGCCGCCTGCACGGCTCGTCGTCCTATCGCGTGCCTTGGAATTACGATGACGAGGCCTGCGCGGTGCTGCGTTTCTTCACCCGGCTCAAGTGCAGCCTCATGCCCTACCTGTACGGGCAGGCCGGATTGGCCTGGCTCGAGGGTTTGCCGCTGATGCGCGCGATGTTGCTGGAGTTTCCGGGTGACCCGGCCGCGGACACGTTGGACCGCCAATACATGCTCGGCGGCGCCCTCTTGGTCGCGCCGGTCTTCACCGAGCACGGCGGCGTCGACTACTACCTGCCGATGGGGCGCTGGACGCACCTGCTCACCGGTGAAGTCCAGACCGGCGCCCGCTGGCATCGGGCCCGGCACGACTTCCTGAGCCTGCCGCT
>CAZAFS010000028.1:11206-18352 GCA_964484165.1 uncultured Opitutaceae bacterium
GGACGTCGGCCGCGCCGCGGGAGTCTCGGCCATGGCCGCCTCCGTGGTGCTCAATGGGGCGCGTTCGTCATCGCGGATCGCCCCGGAAACCCGCGCGCGCATTCTCACGGCGGCGGCGCGGCTGCGGTACCGGCCCAACGCCGCGGCGCGGGCCCTGGCGGAGCGCCGGATGCATGCCATCGGGGTCGCGGCGGTGGTCGATGTCGGGGGTGAGTTGAACCATTATTTCCTCGGGGTTTTCAACGGCATTCTGGAAGCCGCCGCCCGCCACCGGCAGAACACCACGGTGTTCACGTTGACCGATTGGGAGCGGGATGCGTCCCGGCTGCCGGGGTTGTGCGACGGCCGCATCGATGGCCTGATCCTGATCGCGCCCGTGCTCTCGCCGCAGGCCATCCGCGGCCTGCCCGATCACACGCCGGTCGTCGCGCTCCACTCCAACGTGCCCATCCCGGGCTGCGTCAACCTCGAGAGCGACGAGACCACCGGCGCCTTTGAAATGGTGCGCCATCTGATTGCCCGGGGACACCGCCGGATCCTCCATATCACGGGCAAGCGCGGCCTGCTGGGGGCGGAGCGGCGCATTGTCGGCTACAAGCGGGCGCTCGCGGCGGCCCGGATTCCGTTTGAAGCGTCGTTGCTCGTGGATGCGGGCTACACCACGGACGAGGGCCGGCAGGCGCTGCATGCCTGGCTGGAACGGTCGTCCGGGTTGCCGCTGCCCCAGGCCATCTTCTGCGCCAATGATGCCAGTGCGATCGGCTGTCTGGAGGCCCTGGCGGAATTCGGCCTGCGCGTGCCGGACGATGTTTCGCTGGCCGGGTTTGACGACACGTTGGCGGCCCGCACGACCGTACCCCAGCTGACCACCGTGCGGCAGCCCTTGCGCGCCATGGGCGGCCGGGCGGTGGAGGCGCTGCTGGCGCGTCTCCATCACCGGGGCCCATCCACGCCGTTGAACCGGGAAACCATCGTTTTTCCCACCGAGCTGGTCTGGCGCACCTCCGTCAGCACGCCCGCCGCCACGGCCCGGATGGTGCCGGCCTCCTAATCCGTCAGCAGGGTGAGACCGAGCAGGCCCAGCGTGGTTTCCAGCGCCGGGTTGGAGCGGATGTAGAGGGTGGTGAGTTCGGCGTCGGGCGACGGGTTCGCCCATTCGAGCGTGTAGAGATAGCGCTCGTAGTCGAAAGGGTCGCCGTTCTCGGTGATCACCAGATGCCGGACGCCATCGCCGTTGAACTGCGGATAATCCGGCCACCAATCCTGGAGGTTGGGCGGCGACGAGCCGGCGGGCGGGTCGCTCATGCCCCGAGCCACGAGGGGCACGGAGATGGGCCGGCGCCCGGTGAGATAAAAGTCATACCAGGCGAACGGCGTCGGATCCCCGGCATAGCCGCACGCGTGCAGAAAGTACACCGCCCGCACCCGCCGCCGGACCGGGATGGCGATTTCGAGCGGCAGCATGCGCCCGCCGGTGGACAGGGAGCGGTGCGAACGGAGGACCACCGCGCCTTTGCCGCGATTCTGATGTTCGTCGAGGATGTCGAACGTCACGCCGTGGATGGATTTCCGTCCCGGGCCGAAATGCAGCAGGGGCAGGTGACCCAGCCAGCCGTTTTGATGCGAGATCGAGCGGTTGGCCAGGGCGCTGAGATCGAGCGGCACCAGCGTCCCCGGACGCGCCTCGGCGGCCAGCCGATGCGGCTGCTGCCAGGTGGCCTCGGCCTCGCGCAGGCGCTGTTCGCGCGTTTGCGACCAGCTGCGCGACGTTTTTCTGGCGATGCTGGGCGGCCCTTCCGCGGCGATCGCTCCGTTGGGGGCGCGCGGCGCCACGGAGGCGCGCAGCCGCAGCGTGGCCTCCAGGCGCAACCGTTGCCGCGGCAGCAAACGGCCCGTGCGCCGCACCTCCAGCATGTTCTGGCAGATGAGATCAAGGGCCATATGGCCCAGCGTGCGAGCGTCAAAGCCGGCGCACGTCACCGCCGGCTGGCCGTTGCGCGCCGCGGTCGAATCGCCCACGGTCACGAGCGACAAATCCCGCGGAATGGCAACCTGCTCCAGTTTGGCGGCAGTCAGAAGGGATTCGACCGGAACGGCATCGAAAAGCACGACGGCGGTGGCGGCTGGATACGCGGCGCGGATCTTGCGCAGGGCCACGCGCACCACGTCGCGCGTGTGTGAGCTCATTTCGTACGCCTGCCGGGCGGAGTCCCGCAGCCCCAGCCGCAGGCAGATCTCCTCATATGCGTGCCGCACGGCGGTGGAGCGGTGGGCCTGCCGCAGCGACCCCAGGTACACGAGGTTCGTGTGCCCCAGACTGGCCAGATGCGTGACAAGGCTCACCGTCGCGCTGTGCAGATCCTCGGTGGCGAGATTGTGGCCCGGGGGCGCTTCCTCGCAGACGACGTAGGGAATCTTCAACCGGTCGAACTCCGCGGCTTCGTTGTCCCATTCCCAACCGCTTTCGCCCAGGAGGCGAAAGATCACGCCGTCGAGCCGCTTTTGGGCGGCCAGCCGCAGGTTGTGGTGAAGGGCGTCGCGCCCGGCGCAGAAGATTTCCTCGACCTGCACGCCGCGCCGCGTCGCCTCCTCCGCCAGACTGACAAACCGCGCCGTGCGATGGGTCAGCACGGCGAGGCGGGTGCCGGCGAGGGTTCCCGAGTCGGCTTCGGCCGCCGCCGGCGTGAGCTTGTAGCCCAAGCGGCGGAGCCGGCCTGACGCGATCAACCGCAGAGCGGCGCGATTGACGGCGGACTGACTCACACTCCAGCGCGCCGCCAATTCCTTCTCGGGCGGAAATACCGTCGAGGACCGGCCGCGAGTTTCGCGGATCAGGTTCTCGTAACCAGCCAGGGCGATGTCGACAGAGCGGTGGCCTGCGGCGGTTTTCATTTAATGCATTAAATCCGTGAAAAAAACAGCCTTCTGGCAATCCCAGAATTGAAGCTGTCCCTGTCCCCGCCCTTTATCAGTGCTTGTCGACGCTCATTTTGAGCAAGTGGTCTTAATTAATGAGCCACATACCCCAGTTTCCGTTATTTAACGAATCCGCATGGATCCGTCGCGAAACCCAGACTCCAAACACGTATGAACACTGAGCCCAACCCCGATACCCAGCGGCTGCCGATGAAGCGCAGTTTGCTTTCGGCAAGCGCATTCTGCGCTGCCGCCCTGTTGACCTGCGCGATCGGACCGAGATTGCTCGGCCAGACCGCTTCGACCACCGATTCCACCGCGACCACTACGACCACCACCAGCGACCAGACATCGGAGGAAGTGGTAAAGCTGAGCCCGTTCGTGGTGGAATCCACGGAGGGCACCGGCTACCACGCCGAGTCGACGCTGGCGGGCACGCGGGTGCGGACCGACCTGAAGGACGTCGCGTCCTCGATCAGCGTTGTGACGGCCGATTTCCTCCGCGACATCGGGGCCACCAACAATCAGACCTTGCTGCAGTACACGACCAACACGGAAGTGGGCGGGATCTACGGCAACTACGCGGGCGTGGGCAACACGTTCGTCAACGGCGCCAATGAGAGCAGCAACTTCCTCAAGCCGAACGGGAACACGCGCGTCCGCGGCCTCGATTCCGCCGATAACACCCGCGACTATTTCCTGACGGACATCCCGTGGGATGCCTACAATGTGGGTCGGGTCGACCTCCAGCGCGGACCGAATTCGATCCTGTTCGGCATCGGCAGCCCGGCGGGCATCGTGAACTCGAGCGTCAACACGGCGGAGTACAAGAATACAGCCAAAGTCGAGAATCGGGTCGGCAGTTTCGGCACCTTGCGCGACTCGCTGGATATAGAGCGCGTGCTGCTGCAAGACGAGTTGGCCATCCGCGTCGCGGCCTTGAACGACGATACGAAGTACCGCGAGAAGCCGGCGTTCAACAACGACAAACGGCTGTTTGGCGCCTTGCGCTGGGATCCGAAGCTGTTCAATCGCTGGGACAGTACCGCGAGCACGACCGTCCGCGCCAATTATGAGTATGGCGATGTGCAGGCCAATCGTCCGCGCATTCTTCCGCCGGAGGACCGGATCACGCCGTTCTTCTTCAATGGGGCCACCGATATCAAAAAGGCGGCCATTGATCCCTATTACGCCTGGGCTGCCGGCGTGGTGCCTTATTCCTCCAGCACGCAGTACAACGGCGAATCCAAGAACTACTGGCTGGTGCAATATCAGGGGCCCGGGCTGGAGCAGTCGAGCAACCCGCAGTTCTTTTACGACAGCCCCCACAGCGGGAGTTCGGGGACCACCACGCCGTCGCGGGAGGCGGTGCCCAACGGCTGGTTTGCCATCGATTCCAACGGGAATCGCACCAGCGGCATCGGCGGCCTCCCATTTGGCAGTCCAGTGGGCATTGCCGCCTACGGCGAATTCGCGCAGGACGTCAATCGGTACAACTCCGCCGCGTTCCCCGGGGCCAGCAGTGGGTTCTACAAGAACCGGCAGATCACCGATCCGTCGATCTTCGATTTCTACAACAACCTGATCGACGGTCCGAACAAGCATGAGTGGCAGGGCTGGGACGCCTACAATCTCTCCCTGGAGCAGACATTTCTGAACAACCGCGTCGGTTTCCAGGTGGTCTATGACCGCCAGAAGTACCACGATGGCCAGGAGCGGAATCTCAACGATCCCTACATCAGCGTCGACATCACCGCCAACACGATGATGTCGCCGTGGGCGTACAACAACCCGGCGGTCATTCGCTACAACGGCACGGGCACGGCGGGCAACAATCCGAACGCCGGCCGCGCGTTCGTGGGCTCCAACGGCAACAATGGCGGTAACAGCTCGGATCTGACGGACCGCGAGAATTTCCGGGCGACCGCCACGGCGGAGATTCGGGCCGACGACTTCCTGCACAAGTCTTTGCTGACCGACATCCTGGGCCGGCACGTCTTCACGGGGCTTTATTCCCATGAGACCTACGACACGGATGCCCGTCACTGGGTGCGCTACGCCGTGGACCCCAGCTGGTCGATCGTGCAGGGCGATGGTCCGCCCCCCATCGGCTCCGGCACGGGCGGCCTGATCGGCGGCGACCGGAATATCGACTGGATCACCTATCTCAGTGCTCCGTTGTTCAATCAGAGCTCGGCGCACGGCCTGGGCCTGCAGCCCATCGACGTCGTGCAGTCGCCGCAGGGGTCCGCCAACATCGCCTACTTTGACTCACACTGGAAATGGCCGACCAACCCCAGTGATCCCAGTTATGTCAATCCAGGTGCCGCGTGGACCAATCCGACCGCGTTTCCCGGCCAGACTATCATCTCCACGCAGTCGGCCAATCCCGCCAACTACAAGGGATGGACTACCGGATCGTTCAATATCCTGAACGCGGACCAGGGCGACCTCAATAACCTCTACACCGACGGTAGCAAGGTGCGCAAACAGACGACCTCGTCGGGCGTGACCTGGCAGGCGTACCTCTGGGACGGCACGATTGTCGCCACCGCGGGTTACCGGCATGACAAGCAGGAACAGCGCTCCGCCGACTCCACGACCAGCCCGGACACGGGCGCGGCCAGCATGAATTTCGGTCTGAATCCGCTGGATCCGGCCACCGGCATCTCCACGGGCGACAGCATCAGTTGGGGCGTCGTCATGCACACGCCGAAGTTCATCCGCCAAAACCTGCCGTGGGGCTCGGACATCAGTCTGACGTACAGTTACGGCAAGAATGAGCGCGTCGAAAATCGCTACGGGTTCAATGGCGAGACGCTGCCGAATGCCGTCGGCCGCACCCGCGACTACGGCGTCGTGCTCAGCACGCTCAACGACCGCGTGCAGTTGAAGGCCACGATCTATGACACCTTGGTGAGCGACGCCAATCTTTCGAGCGTCACCACCGAAGTCTCCACCTTGGGAAACAACACGTACTATACGTACCTACTCGAAGCCTGGGGCACCGGCAGCGCGCTTACGGACTTGGGAGGCATGGCGGGGCAAGCTCCTGGTTGGGAATGGTACTGGGATTGGGCGGAGGTCGATCACGGATTCCCCGGAACGTACCTCAATCCCACCTCCGCGGCGTTCCTGAACGACCCGTCGACCGCCAAGGAGAAGGCGGCGATCGCTTCGTGGCAGGCTCAGATGCAGCCGCAGTCGTGGTACGACGCCTATGGACTCCCGATCAATGTCGCCGCCGTGAAGGCCGGCGACTTCGCCCACGCCATCAGCGGCGGCGCATGGCAGCCGACCAGCGGCATCGGCGCCATCCAAGCCTCCGGCAAGGGCCGCATCAACGGCTCCTACCCAACCGGCACGGTCAACAACGAGTCCAAGGGTGTCGAGTTCGAGCTGTATGCCCAGCCGACCAAGAATTGGAATATCACGGCCAATGCGTCCAAGCAGAAGGCCGACGAAGTCTCGCTCGGCGGCCCTCTCGTTTCCTTCATCGAGGCGCAGTACCAGAAATTCCAGTCACCGGCCGGCGATCTGCGTCTCTGGTGGGGTGGTGATCAGACGCTGCGTGACTACTACACGCAAAACATCTGGGCGCCCTACCAGTTTCAAAAGGCAGGGGCCGGGCGGATGGTGCCCGAAATGTCGCCCTGGCGGTTCAACTTGATCAATAATTACAACTTCGATCACGGCCTGTTGAAGGGGGTGAACGTCGGCTTCGCCTACCGCTGGCAGCAGGGACAGATCATTGGCTATGCCCTGAATGCGACCCAGGATAATCTGGATCCCGACAAGCCCTACTGGGGCAAGAGCGAGTACTGGGTGGACGTGTGGGCCGGCTACAGCCGCAAACTCTCCAGCAAGGTTGAGTGGCGCATCCAGCTCAATCTGCGCAACCTCGATTCGCGGCCTCACTTGTCAGCCCTCAGCGTGCAGCCCGATGGCTCGACGGGCCAATTCAAGATCGAGGAAGGGCAGACCTGGGAGCTGAGCAACACGTTCACCTTCTGATCGAGCTTCCCTCTTGATGTCCGCCGGCCCCGAGCAGCGGCCCGGGCCCCGCTTCGCCTCAAGACAGTCTTTCAAGCACGACGCCAGGGTGGCAGCACCCTGGCGTTTTTTTGTTTCTCCGGCGGGCCGACGGCTGAAGCCCGGGTGCCGGGCTTTGGGCGCCGTGGCGCGGCGGGCGCGACGGACCTCTGGCAACGCCCGGCGGAAATTGCACCC